>CAJOPP010000462.1 GCA_905236365.1 uncultured Lachnospiraceae bacterium | reverse complement strand
TTGATGTACATAAATGGAGGTAAGGGTTTAGTAAAGGATCAGCTTGTAAATGGCAAACCGGAATATAAGCAGGAAGTTGTAGAGCAAATCGCCAGGTATGTCAATCAGGTGTTGGTAAATTCCAGTGCGGAAAAGCCGCTTTATGAAGGATCGGAAGCGAAGAATGCAATTCTGGATTATCCGACGGAGAATCCGTATCTGAGTATCAGAAATTATATAAAGGCAAAAGAATTTGATGGAAGAAAAGATATTGATGTATTGCACTATATAGATGAAAGAAAAGCATTAGATGCAGGTACACCGGACTGGAAACCGGAAGGAGAAGAAAATCCTGTAGTATTAAAAGACGGTGACAGTTGCTATGTGAAAGCAGATAATACTACCTATTATAATTTTGTAGAGAATAACATTCAGATGGAACTTGGAAAATCAATTATAAAAGTAGTTGATGGCTTGACTGCTGGTGCAAAATATACAATTAAGAAGTTAGATAGCAAAGGCAGTAAATTGACCATTTATGCCAATGGAACAGCTGTGGGGCAGGGAAGTACGATTAATGCAGATGCAGCCGGTAAGATTACTTTTAAGATTACGGCAGATACTGATCCGGAGGTTAATGGAGATGGAAATAAAGTAATAGCAGGTCAAAGAATCAGGGGGATTCAGTTGGCAGAATGTCCGGATACTTTGAATATATTAAATGCGGAGGAAAAAGAAGCATTAGCACTGAATCAGATTAACTGGCTACCGAAAGGAAGTACAGCGGCTGATTGTACAATTAAAAAGATTAGTGATGATAATTATGAGGTGTCGAGTGGAGGGAATATTCTCTACAAATTTGTCGGAGATGGTATTGAATTACATTCTGCTACACCGCTCTCTAAGACGATTACAGGATTACAAGGGCGGTATCGGGTTAGTGGTTTTTATCTTGGCAGTTCCAAAGTAAAACTATTAGCAAACGGAAAAACGATTAACGGCAACGATATGATAGAGCCGGATACGGAAGGAAAGATAACTTTTACGATACAGCCGGCTGGTGTGGCAACAGATGATGAGATGAAGGAAGCTGCAACCGCAGATGGCAATAGCGTAAAAGTAGCGAGCATTCGATTAGATCCTGTAACAGGACGGTACTACGAAATTGGTACTTATGAGGCATCTAAAGCAAAATTTGCAGATGGAACAAAAGGATGGAAAGATATAGAAACCTGTATGGATTATGCATATTTTGTGACAAGTAACCTCTTTACTTCGCAGGCAAGCCTGAATAAGGAATATTCGGACTATGAGAGTTTGATCTTCCGTAAGCAGACGGATGATAAGGGAAAAGTATCTTATGTATTTTCAGCAGATGAAGAGCATGTAAACGACGGTGGTAAGGAAAATAATAAGTTAATCTACAATGAAAAGAAGAAGACGATACGAAATGGCTCTGTTTCACAATATCCGGAGGATATTGTGAAACAAGAAGGCAGTCTGTTCTTATGTGATGATAGTGAAAAAGATTTTAAAAATGATGTAAATTACAATAATCATAATTATCATTTTACAATGGAGGGAGAAGGTACCTTCATGTATGAGAAGGGAACCGGACAGTATTTCGAATTTTCAGGTGATGATGATGTGTATCTGTTCTTAAATAATCAGCTTGTGATGGATTTAGGAGGAGCACATACGGAGATAACAGATCGCGTTGAAGTAGATAGTATTGCTGATCAGCTCGGTTTGGAAGACAAAGGAGTTTACAATTTTGATTTCTTCTATATGGAACGTCATACGGTTGCAAGTAATTTTTATGCAAAGACCAATATTGTACTGATGAATGATGAACTGACTCAGGAATTGAGAGACGACAGAGGCGAAAAGCTGGCAGATGGGGAAGGTGTTCCATATGGTTCTTCAGTGAAAATAAATTATGATTTTGCAAGTAAGAGACAGGCAAATACCAATAGCAAGATTACGTTTAATGATGATTTAGGGAATACTATTGGAGCAGATGGTTTTCAGTTGGGTGATGATGTCAAGCTGACAGATGGGCATACCATTACGGTTACAGTGACAGATCAAGATGGAAAAGCGAGCAAGACAACATTTACATTTGAGGATCCATTCAACCCAACGGCAGTAGAGAAAAAGAAGTTGACAGATTTCTTTACAGCATTGCAATTAAAGTCAGGGGAATCGTTAAAACTGGAAGGGCTGGAATATGATACATCAGTCATTCCGGAATACGAAGAAGATTTGGAATTTAAAGTAGCTGTGACATACGTTGCGACTCTGTTAAACTCGGAGGAATATGCTGCCGATCTGGAGACAGAGAATATTATTAAGCTGATACCGGGAGAACTCAAGGTTGCTACGAGCAGTGATGCGGACAATCTGAAAAAGGATGTATCCGATTATGGCAACATCAAAGTTAAGGATGAAAATGGTAAGGAATATACGTTCGACAATATGAACACAATTCGTGAGCTTCCAATCGGAGAGTATACATTAATTCTGGATGATAGTGTATTATCCGGTTATGATGTAACAGTCAATGGCAAGGAGTTAGAGGATACACTGTCGCTATCGGCTACCTTCGATGGTGAAAATTGGACATATGGAGATGAAAAAGATCGTACTTTTGTTTTGAAAGCAGTGAAAAAAGGAACGATTACCGTAGATTGGAGCAAAGATGCAGATAACGATTTGCAGAATCTTGATGAATATATACTGACTCTGAAGGATGAGGATGGAACAGAGTATCCGTTGGATGAAAATGGACAAGTGAAGGATGTTCCAATCCTTCCGGATGGAAAGACTTATACATTGGAAGCACAGGCAAAGAATGATGGCGAAAATTATATTGTCACGGTGGATTTACCAAATGGTGTAACATTAACAGAAGACGATCCGGATGCTACCTTTATTGTAAAGGCAGTGAATGAGAAGCCTGATAATGCAAAAGATGAGTTCACATACGAAATTCATTATTTCTATGGTGGAACAGAAGATACCGATTTGGCAGAGACTAACCGGAAAGCAGAGATTGGAAGTGAAGTATCGTATACGGATCATCCGAAAGCCGGATATCAGTTCAGCAAGACCAATACAGAAGATAATAAGGTTATCATTACAGCAGATGAAAACAAGAATGTATTAAATGTATATTATGAAGAATTAGGTAAGATTACTGTGACAGCAGATGCGGACAGTGAACTATCTTTAGAGGAATTTGATTTTACGATTACTAAAAATCAGGATCCGGAATTTACGGATGTAAAGAATCAGGATGCATCAAATCTGTCAGCTGGAACATATACGATTACGGCAACACCTAAGAATTCAAATGGCAAGGAGTATGTTATTACGATTGTCAGCAAAGTAGATGGTGAAAATGCGATGGAAAACAGCGACGCTCTAGCTTTATCATCGGATGGAAACAAAGTGACCAATGGTGAGTTTATCTTAAAAGCAATAGAAAAGGCGATTGAAACGGAAGTTCCGGAAGAGCCTGTCGATCCGGAAGAGCCTGTTACTCCGGAAGAACCTGTCGATCCGGAAGAGCCTGTTACTCCGGAAGAACC
>CAJOPP010000461.1 GCA_905236365.1 uncultured Lachnospiraceae bacterium | reverse complement strand
GCGGATGTTCAGGATGTGTTCCCGTCTATTATGGAAGTGGCGAAATGCTTTAAGACAACGGTCGTCACCACTAGCGAGTCTGCAAGACTGCCTGGAGCGGAGAGGTATGAATATGACCATCGTCATGCTAATATTGGTGAGACAAAAGAATTAGCTGAGAAGATTGTGCGTCGGGCAATTGAAAGCTTTGAACAAAGGAAGGGTGTTCCGGTTTACATTCCACCTTATGAAGTGGAAGCAGAGGTTGGATTTTCAGTGGAGTATATACATAAGCGGTTTGGAAGTATGAAACCATTAGCAGACGCAATCAAGAGTGGACAGATCCTTGGTGTGGTGAATATGGTAGGCTGTAATAATCCCAAGGTACTTTATGAAAAATGTATTGTTGATGTTGCTGATGTTTTGTTGAAAAATAATGTACTTATTTTGTCAAACGGATGTGCCTCTTTTCCATTGATGAAACTGGGATATTGTGCTGTTTCCGGTAAGGAGAAAGCAGGTGATAGTCTAAAGGCATTTTTGGAGCCGGATCTACCGCCGGTATGGCATGTTGGTGAATGTATTGATAATACAAGATCATCTGGTATATTTGCGGGAATAGCGGGGGTATTAGGTTATAAGATGTATGAGATGCCGTTTGCATTTACTTCACCGGAGTGGGGGAATGAAAAAGGAATTGATGCTGCATTGGGTTTCCGTCTGAACGGAATCAGTTCTTATCATTGTGTGGAAGCCCAGATTTATGGTTCTAAGAATGTCATTGAGTTTTTGAAACATGGAACGTTAGAGACATTGGGTTCTTCTATGAATGTGGATACCGATCCGATTGCATTGGGTGAGAAGATTGTAGCAGACCTAAAGGAAAAACGAAGAAAACTGGGATGGGATTAAATTGGAAAATATGAAGATGTAATCGCTAATATAAGGGTAGTAGTTCTGGTTCAGGGTACTACCCTTTGTGCATTTATATAAATAACTACTGATAACGTTTTCAAAGAAGTAGGGCAACAACATGGATAATCCTCAAAAAACAGCTGTAAAAAGTGGTTGAACGCGAATTGGTTACTACTATTATGATAACGTTTTCAAAATAACCACTTGTTCTTATTGGAAAAGTAGGGATATAATACAGCCATGGTTTTAAGAAAACCAATACATAGTAAATAGGAGGAAAGCAAATGGCAAAGTCATTTTTTAGGATGTGTTCCGATAACTTGGCAGGATTCGCTTGTGAATTATGCTGCTACATAATTAGAAGAGGAGCATATGTAATGAAATGTTTTCATTCGGCGAGCAGCATTATGTATTGTTGCGCTTAAAATAGCGGATTTAGCATAGAAGAATCAGATTATTGTAAAGATTATGGATAAGGTTATATAAGAAAAGAAAGGAAAGTATTAAATTATGGGAAGATTATTTACATCAGAATCGGTAACGGAAGGACATCCGGATAAGATTGCAGATCAGATTTCCGACGCAATCCTGGATGCACTGATTGAGCAGGATCCAAATTCGAGAGTTGCTGCAGAGACAACCGTAGCAACGGGTCTTGCATTAGTAGTAGGTGAGATTACAACACAGGCATATGTTGATATCGCAAAGGTTGCAAGGGATACCATTCGTGAGATTGGATATACCAATAATCAGGACGGCTTCAATGCGGAATCCATTGCAGTATTGACTTCGATTGATGAACAGTCGGCTGACATTGCACTCGGTGTGGATAAGGCATTTGAGTCAAAACAGGACGGTGCAACGGAAGATTTTGGAACCGGAGCAGGCGATCAGGGTATTATCTTTGGCTATGCAACGGATGAGACACCGGAGTATTTACCACCGGCAATCTCCTTTGCACATCGTTTGACCAGACAGCTTACAAAAGTTCGGAAAGATGGAACCTTACCGTATTTAAGACCGGATGGGAAATCACAGGTTACGATTGAGTTTGATGAAGACGGAAATGTAAAGAGAGTACATACGATTGTTATCTCTACTCAGCATGCAGAGGATGTAACATTAGAGCAAATCCGTAAAGATATTATTGAATATGTCATCAAACCGGTCATTCCTGCTGAATTATTGGATGAGGATACCATTTATTATGTTAATCCAACCGGACGTTTTGTAATTGGAGGTCCACAAGGAGATGCGGGTCTTACCGGACGTAAGATTATTGTAGATACTTACGGCGGAACCGGACGTCACGGTGGTGGAGCCTTCTCAGGAAAGGATCCTACTAAGGTTGACCGTTCTGCAGCATATGCGGCAAGATGGGTGGCAAAGAACTTAGTAGCAGCAGGTCTTGCAAAGAAAGTAGAAGTGGAGCTTGCCTATGCAATCGGTGTTGCAAAGCCGGTATCCATTGCTGTTGATACCTTTGGAACGGGAACCGTAGAGGATGAGAAGATTGTAGAAGTGATAAATAAAGTCTTCGATTTAAGACCGGCAGCCATTATCAGTGCGCTGGATCTTAGAAGACCTATTTATAAACAGACCGCAGCATATGGTCATTTTGGAAGAACAGATAT
>CAJOPP010000460.1 GCA_905236365.1 uncultured Lachnospiraceae bacterium | reverse complement strand
CTGAAAAAATATAATGGCGATATGTGAGAGATTGCTTTCTTTAAGAGATTGATGGTAACTGTTCAGGTAGCGTTTCGCATTTACTGCGAGATGCGTACGAAAATGTATATTATACGATACGACAGGCATACTGGAATGTGCGTGAGCACCATGCCTGTCGCGTATCTATGAAGCATAGCTGAATAGATACGATTGATGTTACAAAGGGGAGATGAAGGTATATGTATGACTATATAAGAGCCCACCAATTAAACGCCATGCTGTTTTTGTGCGGTGCCTGTAGTGCAGTTTTTTTTCTTTTGTTTATCACAAGATTTATTTCGAAAACTCGAAGAAGAGCGGTGATCCTGATGGAACTGATCGCATTCTTTTTGCTGTGGTTTGATCGGCTTGCGTATATTTATACCGGTGATCTGAGCCATACCGGATATATTATGGTCAGGCTGAGCAATTTTTTTGTTTTCTTTCTGACATCCGCATCTGTTATGGGGTTCAATATATATCTTACAGACTGGTTTTTACATGAAGGGGGAATGGAATCTCCTCCGGACGGATTAAAATTTGTACAGATTGCATCTGTTATTGGTATGTTACTTTCTGTTATCTCAGCGTTTACGGGATTGTATTATTTTTTTGATGAAAACAATGTGTATCATAGAGGCGATGGATTTCTGATTGCTTATATCATACCGGTTATCTGTCCGATTATGCAATATACTGTTGTACATAAGAATCGGAAAGTATTTAGCAAGCTTATATATACGTCTATAGTACTATATATATTTGTGCCGATCGTTTGCGGAATCATCCAGATTTTTACATATGGATTATCTTTGGTAAATATGGCAATCATAGTTGTTTCAATATTTTTGTATATTTTTATATACCTTGACGTTAATAATACCGTTGAGCATGCACATAAATTGGAGATAGAAGGTTTTCGTGAAGAACAAAAGACCATGAAAAGGGTGTTTGATCAGACAGCAAAGGCTGTTGTAAAAGCAGTTGAAAAGAAAGATGATTTTTTAAAGGGACAATCTGTAAAGGTTGCTGAGTATGCCAGAAGAATTGCGAGTCTCAGCGGAAAGGACGATGCTGAGTGTGCTCAGGTATATTATGCGGCACTTCTTCATGATGTGGGGGTGATCGGTGTTCCGGACAATGTGATAAAAAGTGATAAAAAACCCGGGAAATGGGATATTGAGAAAATGAGACAAAAGCCTTTTATTGGAAGGGAGATACTGTCTACGATTACGGAATACCCTTTTCTGAGTACAGGAGCATACTACAGTCATGAAAGGTATAACGGAACAGGTTATCCGGAAGGACTGGAGGCTGAAGAGATTCCTGAGATAGCAAGAATGATAGCAGTTGCGGATGCTTATGTTACCATGACATCTAAGAAACGATTTCGTGATGCCAGACCGGAATTCATCGCAAGAGAGGCGTTAGTCAAGGGAGCGGGAGTGGAGTTTGATCCTGAGTTCGCAAAATATATGGTGAAAATTATTGATGAAGAAAGTCGTGCGGAAATGCGTGCCGGTGTTTCTGTAGTAGATAAAGAACTGGAGTGTGGAGAATACAGAGATCATATCACAAATGGAATACCGGTTGAGAGTGAGATCATAAGAATTACTTTTAACTGTATCGAAAGAGGACAATATTCTAATGATTTTAGTGCACCGTCCATTATTCTGTTTGATTCATTAGATCATCGTGTGCATGATAATGAAAAGGCAATTGAGGAATACCGCTATCTTGAATACGGTGAGATCTGGTTTGACAACCATAGTATTGTTACGGCAGCGAGGAACATCCTGGATATCAATTCTGCATGCGATAACGATGCGGCCATTTCGGGATATGAAATTATAGCCGGCAGGTATGAGGATCATTTGAAACTTCATATGAAAAGTCCACATAACACATGGGAGGTGATTGTTGCTTTGCCGGGCGGCTCCAAGTCTGTTTATATTGGACTTACAGGGGAACATTGTCATCTTGCTGACATATGTATCGTGCAGACAGGGAAAAAGGTTGAAGCCGGAGACATACCAAGAATTGCAAAGGAAATCAGCTACATTGATCATATGGAGTCTGATGTTAAGAATATCCAGATAGACAGAAGCCGTTCAGCTTCTACTGAAGGAATTGAGTTAAAAGATAAGATGAAGATAGAATTTCATACAATGAGTCTGCCGGGTGCAAGTTTTGTATGGAATTGTCCATATATTGTTTTATTCTATTCCGATAACAAACGTGTAAATGGTGACAATTACCGTGAATATGCCTTGATTAAATTAAACGGAGAAGCAGAAGGGCAATATGAAGGTTCCGGCAACAGGTGCTCTGTAAAAAAGAAAGACGATTTTCCGGGATGGGAAGCATGGAAAGCTGCCAATAGGGAAGGAATAGAATGTGAGGTTTCTATAGAGAAAAAGAGAGGTCGCATCATTACAACGACGGAGAATCTTGGCATTTGTATAGAAAATATCACAGAGATAGAGGAAAATTCAGGAGCTGTGTATGTGGCACTTACGGGAGATCAGTGTGCATTGACAGATATAAGAGTTCATAAATAAAAATACGATACGACAGGCATACCGAAATGTGCGTGAGCACTATGCCTGTCGTGTATCTATGAAGCATAGCTGAATAGATACAAAGGATTCCATATAACAGTAGGTATAAGATAACATGAATGAAAACGAAAGGGGTGATTGCAATGGCTTGGTATGACAGTGCTATATTTTATCATATTTATCCACTGGGGCTTTCCGGTGCACCAAAGAAAAACGATTATGGAGAGCCGGTTCATCGACTGAACACATTGTTGCCATGGATTGAACACATCCATGAACTGGGGTGTAACGCACTCTATATCGGACCGTTGTTTGAGTCGGTGGGACACGGTTACGAGACGACAGATTATCGAAAGATAGACAGTCGTCTGGGAACAAATGAAGATTTGAAGAATTTTGTGGCAGAATGCCACAGGCAGGGAATCCGGGTGATTCTGGACGGGGTATTCAACCATGTGGGCAGGGATTTCTTTGCTTTTCAGGATCTAAAACGGAATCGGGAGAATTCGACTTACCGTGACTGGTTCTGCAATGTCAATTTTCAGGGAAACAATGAGTATAATGACGGTTTTTCGTATGATAATTGGGGCGGATATAATCTTTTGGTAAAGCTAAACCAGCGCAATGGCAATGTGCAGGAATATCTGTTAGATGCAATCCGGATGTGGGTGTCGGAATTTGATATCGATGGTCTTCGCCTGGATGCAGCGGATGTGTTGGATTTTGAATTTATGCAGACGCTGCGCCGTCTGGCGGATATGGTCAAACCCGGGTTCTGGCTTATGGGAGAGGTGATTCATGGAGACTATACCCGTTGGGTAAATGCCTGCACACTGCACTCGGTTACGGATTACAATCTGCACAAAGCACTTTACTCCGGTCACAATGATCACAATTATTTCGAAATTGCACATACAATAAAACGCATCTATGACATGGGATTGAACCATCCCGGTGGAATGAAACTTTACAGTTTTGCAGACAATCATGATGTGGAACGGATATATACCAGGCTGCAGGAGAAGGCACACTTTATTCCGGTACATATTTTGCTATACACGTTGCCGGGCATCCCATCCATCTATTATGGATCGGAATTCGGAATTGAAGGGCACAAGGAGCAGTGGTCAGACGATTCTCTGCGTCCGGCTCTTGTATTGGAAGACTATAAGGATGCCCTGACGCACAATCCGTACACGCAGCTCATTGCCACACTGGGTCATCTTCGCCAGAGAACACCGGCACTTTTAGATGGGGAATACCGTGAGATTCAACTCACTAACAGGCAATTTGTATTTGCGAGGACAAAAGATGCTCACAGTGTTATCGTGGCGGTCAACAACGATTCGAATTCCGCAAATTTATGTATTCCGGTGGATGACGGCAGGAGTTACATCGGTGCACTGTCCGGTCAGAGGATTATCGCAGAGAATCATTGCCTCAATTGTACGATTCCGGGCAATTCCGGTGAGATCTGGATTCCGGAAGGCATAGATAACCTGTCTGTGGCAACGGAAGAACTGTCAACAAAGAAAACGGAAGAATCGTCAGCAGATAAAACGGAAGAACCGTCAGCAGAGGAAACGGAAGAATCGTCAGCGGCGAAAACGGAAGAACTGTCGGCAGAGGAAACGGAAGAATCGTCAGCGGCGAAAACGACAGAAGTGTCAGAATCATCTGCGGAGAAAAAAGCAAATCCGCTCTCAGCTTTAGAAACTGTAAATTTGAGTGATCCGGTTAGAGACAATCG
>CAJOPP010000459.1 GCA_905236365.1 uncultured Lachnospiraceae bacterium | reverse complement strand
CATTTTTATGTTGTAATGTCTTACATACTATGTAATACTTATAAGCAAAGAAGGAATCTCTTTTTTCCAGTTATTATATTAGGAGGTTTTTATGGAACAAAATCTAAATCATTATAAAATTTTTTATGAAGTAGCAAAAAGCGGTAGTATCAGTAAAGCTGCAGATTCGCTCTATATCAGTCAGCCAGCCGTATCAAAATCAATCAGCAAATTAGAACAATCCCTGAATCACACTCTCTTCCACCGCAGCAAAAAAGGTGTAAAGTTGACTGAAGAAGGATCTACTTTGTTTGAACATCTCAAACAGGCTTTTGACTCGATTGACACTGCTGAGCGATTATTGCGTCATGCAGGACAGTTTGGCATAGGACAACTCCGCATTGGTGTGTCCACTTCTCTTTGCAAACATATTCTGCTCCCTTATTTACAAGATTTTATCCGAGAGAATCCTCATATTAAAGTTTCAATTGAATGCAACTCAACCTTCGAAACCATTGAATTACTCAAACAGGACAAAGTGGATATCGGTCTCATCTGCGATACTCCACTAGAAAAAGGGTATCATTTTTCACCACTCCGATCCATTCACGACACTTTCGTCACTACGCAGACCTATCTGAATAATCTTTTTTTACGAGAGGGAGAACCATCTTTTTTTAAGGAATCCGGGATTGGAACTTACTCTTCATCCGCAGAATCTGATTTACTGAATAAACAGAAGGATTCTTCTTTTTCCTTTGAAACAGCTTTGCCAAATATTTCCGGTCTATTGCTGTTTTCGAAAAACGATGAAACAAATACCTTTACAGATACCTTTAGCGAAAAGGAGATATTAGAAAAAGCAGACCTTATGCTTTTAGACAAAGAAAATATTTCCAGAATCTTCATTGATGATTATTTTTCCAGGCATCATATTTATCCCAGACAGGTATTGGAAATCAACAATATGGACTTACTGATTGATTTTGCAGCTATCGGTATGGGTATTGCCTGTGTCGTCCGTGAGTTCATAACCTCCTATCTCGAAAGCGGTCAGGTAATCGAAATTCCTCTTGACTATGATATTCCCAAACGCACAGTGGGCTTTGTCTATGCAGAACACAACCTTAGTACCACCGCCAAAAAATTTCTAACCTCCATAAATCAAAAATGGTGATAACCGCTCTATCATGTATACACTTCCATAAATTGTAAATATGAAAAAAGTCATCGCACAGATGACTTTTTGACACTTTTGATTTCAAGAACAGTATTCAATTATCCTACCAGAATGTATGGTAATACGATAGAAAAAACAAATCAAAGGATAATTAATTCCTTTTCTGAATTCGACAATTTCTTATATCCTTCTTTTTGTACGATTACCAAATCTTCGATTCGGACTCCAAACTTACCAGGAAGATAAATTCCCGGTTCCACTGTAATCACCATATTCTCCTTTGTGACAACATCGCATTTCGGCGAAAATCTCGGTTCCTCATGAATGTCCAAACCAACCCCATGTCCCAAACCATGTCCAAAATACTCACCATATCCCTGCTCTTTGATGTAATCTCGTGCCAATGAATCAATATAATTACAAATTTCTCCCTCCTTAATCTGATTCAACGCCCTTTGATTGGCATCAAGAACGATTTGATAAACCTTCTTCATATCCTCCGATACGGCACCAATAGCAATAGTTCTTGTCATATCGGAACAATACCCCTTATATACACAGCCAAAGTCCATTGTCACAAAATCTCCATCTTGCACCTTACGTCCTGTCACCTGTGCATGTGGCATGGAAGAATTGGAACCACTGGCTACAATCGTATCAAAACTGAGTTTGGATGCACCTTGCTTCTTCATAAAATATTCCAGTTCCAAGGCAATTTCATTTTCCTTAATTCCAGGTTTTATAATGGTAAGAATATATGAAAACGCAGCATCACCAATTGCCTCCGCCTTAGCAATCTTCTCTAATTCTTCGTCATCCTTCACCATACGACAAGCATTGATCTGCTCACTACAAATCCTGAACTCAAATCCCTCACAGATTTCACATAGTTTCAAATACTGAGACAGATTCATACTTTCTTCGATCGCAGTTATCTGATTCTCAGTTTCTGTTGCCAAACGAAATAGAAGTTCTTTTATGATTTCACTAAAACTTCTCTTTTCTAGCCGAATCAACGTGAGATCCGGACACTCCTTTTCCACTTGTTCATAATAACGTGAATCTGTAATTACATATCCTTCTTTTGTATAGAGAGACATTACAAAAATAGCCTCACCACCGGTAAAGCCGGTAAAATAATATAAATTAGAAGGATTGCTGATAATCACAGTTCCACAGTTCTGTTCTGATAACGCATGACCTAACTGTTTTCTTCTATCTTCAAACATTTCATTCCTACTCCTTTCCTGCGGTGGGGGCTGGCTACGAAATTTTTCTATAAACATTTTTGAAAAGGATCAGCCCCCCGTGAACATTATGTGTTTTTTGTGATTGCACGTTCGATTGCATCTACT
>CAJOPP010000458.1 GCA_905236365.1 uncultured Lachnospiraceae bacterium | reverse complement strand
GTGTGATGAGTCTAAGGGCGTTGTAGTTGATTCTATGAGTAGTCTGTCAGCTATTTCTGAAGAGAATGCTGCAGCATCAGAGCAGACCTCTGCATCAATGGAGGAGCTTTCAGCTACTGTTAATACACTTGCTAATACAGCTGATTCACTCAAAGAGGTTTCAGAAGCTCTTATTGAAGAGATTAGTTTCTTTAAGAACTAAAGAAAATATATTTGTCAGCATTTAATAATTAATGTATAAAAGATACCCTTATGCCATATATTTTAAAAAATATTTGACATTTGTGGTATCTTTTGTTACACTATCTTAGTGTGCCGCACAAGGAGGTTGAAGTGTATTATATTTATAATACCACCATACTTGGCGAGTAATGATAATAGGAGGTAACCGTATGTACGCGATTATTGCAACAGGTGGTAAGCAGTACAAGGTAGCTGAAGGTGATATCATTAAAGTAGAGAAGCTTAATGCAGAAGCTGGTTCTGAAGTAAAATTTGATGTTATTGCTATTAGCAACGACAATGGCTTATTGGTTGGCGAGGAAGTGGCAAACTCTAGTGTTTCTGCTAACGTAATCGGCGATGGTAAGGGTAAGAAGGTTGTTGTTTACAAGTATAAGAGAAAAACCGGCTATCATAAGAAGCAAGGTCATAGACAGCCATTTACAAAGGTTGAGATCAAAGCAATCAATGCTTAATCAGATCTATGATTACTGTAACTGTTTTTAACAAAAAAGATCAGATTGTCGGTGTCCAGTTAGAAGGACATGCCGAATATGGCAGGAAGGGAAGGGATATTGTTTGTAGTGCAGTATCCATATTGTATATCAATTTAGTGAATTCCCTGGAAAGTTTCACAAGTGACGAGAAGGAATTAAATGGCAGTAAGAAGATTAATTTCCAAAACGTTATTTTGAAAAGAATGCCAAGCAAAGAAGCGGAATTATTATTCCAATCTTTTATGCTTGGAATTACTACAATCGAACAAGAATATGGTAGAAAGTACATTTCAATTTTGAATCAGGAGGTGTAAAACATGTTAAAGCTTAACCTTCAGTTATTCGCTCATAAAAAAGGTATGGGTTCTACTAAGAACGGTAGAGATTCCGAATCTAAAAGACTTGGTGCGAAGAGAGCGGATGGTCAGTTCGTAAAAGCTGGTAATATCTTGTATAGACAGCGTGGAACGAAGATTCATCCAGGTACTAACGTAGGTAGAGGAAAAGATGATACTTTATTTGCATTAGTAGATGGTGTTGTTCGCTATGAGAGAAAGGGTAGAGACAAGAAGCAGGTTTCTATCTACCCGGTATCTGTTAACGAGTAAGATGCATGTAATAATAGGTCGGAGTGGTTTACTCCGACCTTTCTTGTATAATAGGAAATTCTGTTGAATTTCTCATTTAACAAAAAGCTTTGCGAGGATCACTCTGCGGCGGATATGAATTTTGTTGCTGTCGCAACCTGCCGTAGTCTGAGAATCTCGAGAGCGAGATTCTTTTTTACTTTAAGTGGAAGGAGAGAATTATGTTTGCGGATCGAGCTAAAGTTTTTATCCGTTCCGGCAAGGGCGGAGATGGTCATGTGAGCTTTCGACGAGAACTTTATGTGCCTGCCGGGGGACCGGACGGTGGTGATGGTGGCGATGGTGGTGATGTCGTTTTCGTTGTAGATGAAGGTTTGAATACACTGAATGATTTTCGTCATGTTAGGAAATATTGTGCGGAAGACGGGAAAGAAGGCGGAAAGAAGCGGCAGCATGGTGCAAGTGGGGCAGATGTTATCTGTAAAGTGCCTCCGGGAACGGTTATAAAAGATTTTGAAACCGGTAAGGTCATTATGGATATGTCGAATAAGACTGAACCGGTAGTTATTTTAAAAGGCGGACATGGCGGTAATGGTAATATGCATTATGCAACCTCAACTATGCAGGCACCGAAATATGCACAGCCGGGACAGCCGGCACAGGAATTATATGTTACGTTGGAATTAAAAGTAATTGCAGATGTAGGACTCGTTGGATTTCCGAATGTTGGAAAATCTACATTTTTATCCAGAGTAACAAATGCCAAACCAAAGATTGCCAACTATCATTTTACAACGCTGAATCCGAATCTGGGAGTTGTGGATTTAGGGGATGGAGCTGGATTTGTGATAGCAGATATTCCCGGTATTATAGAAGGAGCCAGTGAAGGGGTAGGACTTGGCCTTCAATTTTTACGGCATATTGAACGGACGAAAGTACTGCTTCATATTGTGGATGGTGCGTCTGTTGAAGGACGGGATCCAATCAATGACATATATGCAATTTTAGAGGAATTAAAAAAATATAATATTGAGATATCGGAGCGTCCGATGGTGATTGCTGCTAATAAAATGGATGCTATGAATGATATGGAAAAAGAGACGGTAATCGATATGTTAAAAGAAGAATTTGAACCACAGGGCATGAAAATTTTTCCGATTTCTGCAGTTTCGGGAGAAGGTGTCAAAGAACTGTTATGGTATGTCAATGATTTGGTTCAAAATGCACCACAGGAAGTGATTGAGTTTGAACAGGAATATGTTCCAACCTTTGACTTTTCCAATGATCCTTTTACTGTCGAAGTTGATCCGGAAAATGATCATACATTTATCGTAGAAGGACCAAAAATTGAGAAAATGCTTGGCTATACCAATCTAGAATCAGAAAAAGGGTTTGATTTCTTCCAACGATTTTTAAAGGATAATGGTATCATTGACGAACTGAAAGCGAAAGGGATTGAAGAAGGCGATGTAGTCCGTATGTATTACTTGGAGTTTGATTATTACGAATAAAGAATACAGCGTCTGCATGTAATCCTACATGTCAGGATGAATGCTATGTGTATAAATACCTATTTAAATGAGGAGAAGTAGAAGATGACGAGTAAACAAAGAGCTTATTTAAAATCGCTTGCTATGACGATGGATCCGGTTGTTCATATTGGAAAATCCAGCGTTACACCGGAACTTATAACGTCCGTAGAGGAAGCAATCGAAAAAAGAGAACTGATTAAATTAGCAATCCTTAAAAATTGTATGGATGATCCTAAGGCAATTGCAGAAATGATTGCAGAAAGAACAAAGTCTCAAGTAGTTCAGGTGATTGGAAAGAAGATTGTACTGTACCGTAAAAATAAGGATAATCCGAAAATTGAATTGCCATAATAGAAAATTATTTAATAGTTTCCGATAATTATATTATGTAAATTGATTTATCTTAATGAAAATATATCTGTTCGGCCCTGCTGAATAGATACCTTATCACTTTATATGATACATAATTTCATCCGGGAATGGCGGATTTATTATGTATCATTATAATTGACCGGTTTATGTATATATTGCGACATTAAGCACATGCTATTACATAAAGTGTAGCGAAACATCTCGCACTATAACAAATTATACTAGGAGGTAGTTTATGGCTTCTATTGGTATTATGGGAGGAACCTTTAATCCAATCCATATTGGACATATAGAGATTGCAAAATCTGCATATGAACAGTATCCGCTTGATGAAGTCTGGTTTATGCCCAATCATACACCTGCCTATAAGAGCGACAAAGATTTAGTTTCCAGTAAAGATCGAATGTCAATGGTCAATCTTGCGATTAAAGGGTATCCATATTTTAAATCTTCTGATTTTGAAATAAAGAGGGATGGTCCTACGTATTCCTCAGAAACTTTCATTTTATTGCATGAACAATATCCTAACGATGTATTTTATTTCATCATGGGAGCTGATTCATTGTTCTATTTTGAAAAATGGAAACAACCTGAAAATATTGTGCGTTATGCAACTATCTTAGTAGCCCCACGTGATGAAAAAAATATAACTGAAATACAGGATAAGATGAATGATTTGAATGAGAAATATGGTGAGAATTCATTTCAAATCATTCGATGTCCAAAGATTCCCTGTTCTTCTAGTGAAATAAGATTACAATTAGAGTTGTGTAATTTGAATGACAATGCTCATGCAGAAGCAAAACAATTAAATTTGCCGATAGAGGTATATCAATATATTCTAGAACATGGGTTATATTTGTGATTGATTACATTTTCGCTTTATAAAGAAATAAATAATACTTGTTCAAAGGGTTAGATGTCAGCAGAAATGATGTGTATTCTGTTGTAATAATGCATGAAGCGTTCTTGTATGGAATAGAATTGAGAAGGTATTCAATCGCCTGCTATTTCTGGGACAGAGTGTCAACAACGTATATTATACCAGCATCTGGCACACTGAAATGCAAAGCTGTGTCAGATGTTTAACAGTGAAGCCAAAGGTTGAACTGTTGTTACAGTTCACTCGGTGGCGTATGTCTGAACAGTAACAACTGTTACCAGGATTTACAAAAAAGTATATGGTTTCGTTGAAATTATATGCTTTTTTTGTTATAATATAACCTAATTGATTGAAATTTGATGGGAGCTATTATGGATCGAATACAAATGACAGCAAAATTAAAAGAAAAGCTTCCAACCAAGAGGTTTGAACACTCGATTGGTGTGGAATATACAGCAGGAACAATGGCTTTTATGTACGGTGTAGATTATGAGAAAGCCTTGATTGCAGGACTTTTGCATGACTGTGCCAAATATGTTCCAAACGACAAAAAAATTCAAAAATGTAAAAAAAGAGGGATTTCTGTTTCTGAATGTGAATATCATAATCCGGAACTTTTACATGCGAAGCTTTCAGCTATTTATGCTAAAGAGAAATATGGTGTGACAGATGAAGAAATTTTATCTGCAATTGAATGTCACACAACCGGTAAACCAGAAATGTCTGCATTGGATAAGATTATCTATATTGCGGATTATATTGAGCCCAATCGAAATATTTTACCAGATATGGATATTATTCGTAAGGAAGCATATTCTGATTTGGATCGTTGTCTTTTGCACATTTTGAAAAATTGTATTTTGTATTTACAAAAAAAAGGTTCAATTGTTGATCCAATTACACAGGCAACTTATGAATATTATAATAAAGAATTATCGTAACTGTTCAGGTAGCATCTCGCATTCACTGCGAGACGCGTAAGAAAGTGTATATTTTACAATACGACAGGCATAGTTGAATGTGCGTTAGTGCCATGCCTGTCACGTATCTATGAAGCATAGTTGCATTGATACGAATTATCATAACAGCATCAAAGATAGTAAAGGAGAAAAACATGTCTAGTAGAGAAATCGCAAAAGTAGTTATAGCTGGATTAGAAGATAAAAAGGCAGAGGATATCAAAATCATAGATATTTCTAACGTTTCGGTGATAGCAGACTATTTCATCATTGCAAGTGGTCAAAATAAGAATCAGGTACAAGCAATGGCCGATATTGTAGAAGAAAAATTACTTGAAGTTGATGTACGGCCCAAACAGATTGAAGGCTATCAGACTGCTAATTGGATTTTAATGGACTTTCATGATGTAATCGTGCATATTTTCAATGAAGAAGATCGGTTATTTTATAATCTTGAAAAAATATGGTTAGATGGAAAAGTGATTGATGTAGACGAATTGTAGTTACATGCATCAGAGGGGATGATATGGATAGGGATTTACTGATACGGAGAAATAATTTAGAAGTAAATAAACTTGCCGCAAAATGCTTGAGAATCACAATTTTATTTCTTATTTCTTTGTGGTTATTTACTGCAACCGGATATTTTGATTGTGATCTGTATGTTGCAACGATTGTATATTTTAGCAGTCTGATTTTATTGGCAATTCCTTCAGTATTAAATGCAATGCATTTTGAAAAGCAATGGATGAAATATTATATTATTATGTGTATTATAGCTGTTGTTATTTTGGTAAGCACATTTATTTCATATGAATTTATAGTTCTACTCGTACTTCCATTATTGATTGCTACTTTATATTGTGATAAACAATTAATTGCCATTGTATCGATTATCAACTGTGTTTGTGTATTTGGAACTTTTTTTCTTCGCTATTTATTTTTTGAGGACAGTATTATTGAAAAATATGGAGATTTATTGACTGCACTGTTTTTTGGTGCATTTCTCCGAATGTTTCTGATTTTAGTAACGACGTTGTTTACATATTATATCGTGGAGCGAAATATGGTTATGCTTAATAAGACCATTGAGGCAAATGCTGATCTTGTACATAGTCAGGAAGAATTAATTTTTGCTTTTGCCGAAATCTCTGAGAGTAAATCCAAAGTTACAGGCGAACATATACGAAGAGTAGCAGAGTATATGAGAATTCTAGGAGAAGCGTCTGGATTTTCAACAGATTATGTAGATAAGTTATCTGTTGCAGCAATGATGCATGATATCGGTAAATTAATGATACCGGAGGAGATACTTGATAAACCGGATCGTCTGACAGACGAGGAATATGCGATTATGAAGAATCATGTTCTTTATGGAGAGGCTTTGCTTTCGAAATGTCCAGGCGATATTATGAAGATTGCTAAGACGATTGCCCTTGAACATCACGAACGCTGGGATGGGTCTGGATATCTGGGGATGAAAGGTGAGGAAATTTCTTATATCAGCCGGCTAATGGCATTGTGTGATGTGTTTGATGCATTAACTTCAAAGAGATACTACAAAGATGGATGGTCATTGGAAGAAACCTATGATGAAATTATACGATTAAAGGGAAAACATTTTGATCCAGATGTAGTTGATTTGTTTGTTCAGAATTTTGAACAATTTAAGCAAGTGTTACATTCAATGCCAGATAAAGAAATATATTGATAAACAGGAGTAGAAAACGATGGTTGCTATAATGAATGATTATATTGCAAAAATAAGGTTATCTGCAGATGATGTAACAAAAGGAATTTTAAAGGTTCCACTAATGGAAATGGATGAAGTTATTGAAAATACCATACTTGTGAAATCAAATCGTTTTGTTGTGGATATTAGACTAAAACATTTTTCAGTGGAAACTGCAGTTAAAATCATGAATTATTTTATGGAAAAGACACGATTTCATTATTCGGCCTATTATATCAGGTTCAATGAAGGTGATATGGTACGATATCGATATGCATCTTGTAAGGAGAGTAAAGAAGGCTTTTATTGTGATGTCGTAATCCGTTGAATAATGATTGAAAATAATGTGGTCTTTATATCAAATAAAAAATGACTCCCACTTCAAGCACAGCGAATGTTAAATGGCGAGTATTTTCTCAAATCAGTGGAAGCCCTACATCTGATATCTGATATATGTCTCCGGCGGCATGAAAAAATGCACAGATAAACTTATAAAACAAGCTACACAATCAACTGCAGGAACGCGGGAGTATTCTTGCAGTTGATTGTAATAATACAAAATATGTCATTAGAATGTGCGGAATAATCCAATTACTTTTCCCAATATAGAAACTTGATCTACAATAATTGGATCCATTAAATCATTTTCTGGTTGCAAGCGATAATGTCCGTTTTCTTTATAAAATCGCTTTACTGTAGCACTGTCCTCTACTAATGCAACAACAATCTCACTGTTGTAAGCAGTCTGTTGTTCTTCAACTAAAATCAAATCCCCATCAAAAATACCTGCATTAATCATACTGTCACCTTTTACTTTGAGCATAAATGTAGTCTTATTATGCAAATATTCTGGTGGTACAGGAAAATATCCGTCAATATTCTCAACTGCAAGAATCGGAAGTCCGGCAGTCACTTGTCCTACGATTGGAACATTCACAAGTTCTCTTCTGGTAAGTCCGAATGTGTCATCCAATATCTCAATTGTTCTTGGCTTTGTAGGATCGCGGCGAATATATCCATTCTTCTCCAAAGTCTCAAGATGTGAATGGACAGAAGATGTAGACTTTAACTTAACAGCTTCACAAATTTCACGTACAGATGGCGGATATCCCTTTTGTAAAATATTTTCTTTGATATAATCTAAAATTTCCTGTTGTTTTGTGCTGATTTTTCCAGGCATATCATATAATCCTCCTTTATTTATCTACTTATTAAATGGTATTATTCACTTTGTCTCGGTTCTAATAGATTAAAAAAGAGCAGTTATGTTATATCAATCGCTGCTTTGCCCTTGTAATTCATTGCATATTATTTATATTAACATAATATTGTATAAAAAGCAAACAAATATTCCGAACAAATATTCCGAACATATTTTCGAAATACTATTGACACGCAAACGTTTGTTTGGTAAAATACAGAAAAACGAACAAACATTCGAGGACTATTATAGAATTACGTTAAGTCCGATTTACAATAATATACTAGAATAAGTATATTATAAGGTATTCACGAAAAATATACCAATAATAACGGGAGGTTTAATAGTATAATGAGAAAAGAAAATATTTACAATAATAATCTTATGTTAACAATTTTTGCGATTATGTTTTTATGTATTTTTATTATAAGCGGAGTAAAGATCGTTTGTGCCAATCAGAGTACCCAATATGATAAATCTTTTCAATCATTAGAAATTAGAAATGGTGATTCTTTACTTTCAATTGCCAAAGAATATGCAATTTCAGAAACTGAATATGATGCATATATTAATGAAGTTAAGAGTATTAATAATTTGAAAAGTGATACAATTCATGCTGGTTGTTACCTGGTTATTCCTGTATATCAAGAAAAATATTAATTGTCTTAAATTTAATCATAGAATAGTAGTTACAATTACTATAACCCCGCATACTTTCTACATCTAGCTGAATATTGCTTTTTCACTTATTTAGTGAATGAAAAAATTCGTTACAGTTCACTCGTTAGCCAGTAAACAGTCACAAACTTTTTTTATTTTCAACATTTAACCTAATTATTACTTGACAAGTTTATTTCCTGTGATATAATCAATATAACTTTTTTCGTTTATTCTTATCGGTATATCGATGTATGAATTCCCAATTATTTTGATTTAGGCAAGTTTATATTGTCTTTTTATATATTCGTTTTTATTATTACAAATGTATTGGTTTGTTGGTATATTGTTACCATTGGTTAATTTTGTAATAATAAAGGAGAGTAAAAAATGAAGGGAATATATAAAAAATTTATTTCAATTTTGATAACAATGTCAATGTTACTATCATTTTATCCTTTGAATATTCAGGCAGCAGGACTGTCGAATCAGGAAGATTCCCATAGTAATAGTATTGAATTAACGAGTGATGAGGATACTATCGCCTCTGAAGAAATGAATTCTGCAAATAAAAATTCTGAACAAGAAATTATTGAAGAAGATATAATGCCTGCAGAAACAAGTACAAAGAGAACAGAACAGACAGTAGAGTTACCATCTCAAGACTTAAGTCAAGAGACATCCGAAACAATTACCACAGAAGAGAATGGTGAGAAAATAACGATTGAAGAGAGTTCAGATTCCGAAGTTTTTTCTTCAGAAAAGCAAATGACGCTGGAGAATTCAGAAGAATCAATTTCCGAAGATTTAATTCTTGATGAAACAATTAGAAATTATCTTGCAGCTCCTAATTCATCTATTAAATCCAATTCATCTGCAGCAAAATATTTTGTTTGGCAAGGTTATTCCGGTAGAAAGATACCAAGTAAAGCAAATAACGTCAATATTCGTTCAACTTTCAATGTAATCAAAAAAGAGATTACGCAAATGGACAATGGAAAATATAATTTTGTTCCTCATGTTTCAAAAGATGCCAATGCTAAAATGGTGATTGATACGAATTTGACAAAAGTATCTAATCCTCCGGGAGAAGTAGGCGTATCCCATGCAAAGAATCATTGTTATGAATGGAAAAGTGGTGGATCTTTGTCGTGTCTCTACGAAAAGACTGGTATTTGGAGAGAGAGTTCGACTACAGCACATATTGTCGATACTAAAGTGATTATAGAAGGTGTAGCAACTAAGGCAAATGGAAATGGATCTGATCATGCATATATAGCATTTCGTGATGATTTGATTGGCGTTGCAGTAAGAGGAGTCGATGGTGTAAGAATTCGCTATGAATTTTATGATCATAAAACTGGTATAAGAATCTATCCTGCAGGTTATGTACAATTTTGGGATATTGATGCACAGCAGGGAATTGCATTGTCAGATAATGCATGGAATACTCCATATTTTAAAGATTATTCAGGAGAAGATGAGTATCTTAGAGTATCTTTTCCAAGTAGTGATAATATCAAGATTTATGTGTTTGCATGGTCACAGAATACATATGCAACTGCTAACTATAAGACGAGATTTGTTGCTCCCTTTGATTCATCAACCGGCAATATGAAAACAATCTATACCTTTTGTAAGACAGAACGTGGTGAAGAATTTACTTATAACGGAAAAAATTATTCCACATCTTATAAGGCAGATGATACGACTGGAACGTACCTGTCAATTCCAGCAAAGCAACTAAAAGATCTTACTGATGATACTGATGTTTCCTATAATAACGCATATTCGCAAGGCTTGTTAGGTCTAACATCAGCGTTCAGTGAATTGGGACAACCAACTATTTCAAAAAGTATCTATCCATATGATAAATCATCCATTGAAAATTATAAGAACAAACCAGAAAGCACCTTTGCAGAAACAACAAAAAATAGTCAGGTTCTATACAGAGTTCGAACCTATATTCCGTTTGAATATATAGAAACTTATAAAGATGGAAATACTTCATTTGGAATTATACCAAAGAAAATCGCTATATCTGATAAAATTGCAGATACTTACACCGTTACAGACTCACAAATCTGGGGAACTAATGCAGATGCGCAGTATGTTAATTTAACGACATTTTTTAATGTATCATCCCAAAAAGAAGATGATATGAACATTATTACTTACACTTTAAAAGATGAATATTTGTCTAACGAATGGATTTATAATAATGTATTTGATCTATATTATATTGCACAGGATAATAGCTCGAATGAACGTTTTTCTACTATGTATCGAAGTAATAATACTATGACTTATAATGGAACAAATTATATTCCAATTGGAGGAAATGTAGAAAGCAAGTTTGGTGTTGGTAATTTAGCTTATCTAACATATGATAGTGACAGTAATGTTTTATTCTCTAACTACACAACACATGCTATGAATCGAACAGGGAATGTTACAGTTCAAAAAGTATATGAGGATAACAATACAAAAGAAATAAAGCCACTTCAAGGTGCAAAAATTCAGCTTTGGTCATGGAATCATAATCAATATGAAAAAGTAGAAAATAATGGTATTCAAACTTCAGGAACTGATGGCTATATTAAATTTGACAATCTTGTCTATAATCGTACCAATCTTGGTAATTATCTGATTACAGAAGCAGAAGCACCACAAGGATTTCAAAAAGATACAGGATGGGCATATACATTTAATATTATGAGTGGAGATTGGACGAAGTATACAGATGCAAAAATAACAGATCAGGCAGAAATTACACTACAAGATTTAGGCACTGCTTCAACGAGCGGAACAAATGAGTTAACTTTAAATACTGATAATATGGAATTTGATGCTGGTCAACTGCTAAATTTTAGCCAAATACAGGAAAAGGCAGTTAAAGTTATAAAGATATCGCAGGAAACAGGAGAACGTTTGTCAGGGGCTGAATTTACCCTTTATATTTGGGATTCTATAAGTAATCAATATAAAGAAGTTGAAATTCTTACGGAAGAGGAAGATGAGCAAGGTTCTTATAGAAACATCAAGCCTTTGCAATATGAGCCATCCTCTTTGGGAAAATATAAGATTGTAGAAACAAAAGCTCCTGATGGCACCATTAATGAAGGTTGGGAAGAAGAATTTGTTTGGGATGGAAAGAAATCATCCGAAGAGATATTTTCAGCAATTGTAGAAAATCCAATTCCAATGGGAATTCTTCATATTGTAAAATCGGATTCTGAAACAAAGGAATCTATGTCTGGTATTACTTTTAAAGTAACTGCAGCGGAAGATATCCGAACAAAATGGGGAAAGATTCTGCTGGAAAAAGGAACAGAAGCAGGAACGATTGTAACGGACAAAAATGGCGATGGATGGCTAAAAGATCTATATCTTGGGCAATATATAATTGATGAAGTAGCAACAGATGATAAGCATCACTTGTTAAAGCAACCGATTACGGTATCATTTAGCTATCCTGAAAATGATAAAATATCAGAAGTGGAAGAAACAATTTATATTGATAATGAACCGGTTCATCCTTCTTTATCGATATCAAAAATTGCGGATCGTACAACAGGTGTAGAATATAATAAGGATACTGGTCGTTATGAGGGAACTAAAATCAATGGAATTTATCTTCCAAATCAAGTCATTACATATACGATTAAGGCATATAATAATGGAGATGTTTCACTTTCGAATGTAATATTGAAAGATGAGATGTCAGAAACCTTACAAAAATATATAGAGAAAGAATCTGCTTCGTTTGTAATTACGTCGAATATGAAAACAGATAAAGGAAAAAAGGTGAATATAACTGCAATTAAGCCAACGGAAATAGTTTTGGATGAATTAGGGAAAGGGGATACATTCACTGTCAATTTTACTGTAAACGTAAAAAGTAATTATCAATATTTTGATACAGATATTTTAGATAATATCATTAAAGCCACTGCAACTTATAAAACAATAACTTTAACACCACCAGACGATTATGATAGAATCCTATTGGAAAATCCTAAACCAGAAATTGCAGTCGCAAAACTTGCATCTAAAACAGAAGGAGTTACATTTGAGGATAAAATAGGAAAATATGTCGGAAAAAAGACATATGCAACTTATAAACAAAATGACTGGGTAACATATAAAATTACCGTTACCAATACAGGAAATGTGAAGCTTGAAAATATAATGTTGACTGACATTGTTTCGGATGAATTGAAAGAACAAATTGATATGGATACAGCTATTTTTGAGATTCCCAAAAAAGGATCCGTGAAGTCAAATTTAAAGAATATTATAAAGGTTATTTCCAAAAACAACAGCAATATTATAATAGATCATCTTGAATCAGGAGAATCTGTTTCTGTAAATTTTAAATTACGTATCAAATCGGATGTAAAAACAGCCCAAAATCTAAAAAATGCGATTAATGCAGTAACTTATTATAATGATTCAAAAATTGAAGCGACAGATAATGATATGATAAATACACAATCAAGTAAAATTGAACAAAAAATTGCTAATAAACATGTAGCAAAAACAGGCGATTTTATTACCATTGTAATTAGCATATTATTCCTGGTAGCTGGAATAACGTTCTTTATGTTACTGCGAAAAAAACATCAGAACAATCTGTCTAAGTAAAATTAAAAAAATTCAGTAGATAAAATAGCTTGGATAGATTGTAACTATGTTTCTTTTACATAGTATAATAAAGAAGCATAGTATCCAAAACTTACCGGTATAATAAAGAATCAAAATATCCAAAACTTACAGGTAAAATAAAGAATCAAAATATCCAAAACATACCGGTATAATAAAAGCAACAAATTATTAAAAAATAGACTGCCTTTGCCATTCAATAGTAATAGCAGTCTATTTTTATTAAAATATAACTAT
>CAJOPP010000457.1 GCA_905236365.1 uncultured Lachnospiraceae bacterium | reverse complement strand
GAGGATGCGCAGGGATTTGCATATGAAATATGTCAGCATAGCTGACGCAAATCCCGCGCCAAGACTCGCGAGCGAGTCTTGAATATATTTTGGTCGAGATGTTGTGGACCGAAAGGGGAGAGTTATGGAACAGTATACCAAGGCATGTATTCCGGAAATCCTGTTAAAAGAGGACATGATGGCGGCACAGTTAAAATTACATTTAGATGAGGGGGGACAGGAATATAACCTGTCTGAACTAAAAGATTTTGCTGTGATGCATAATGTTAAAACGGGGATTAATGAGGATGCAATTCGTAAAATGATTGCACACGATATATATGACGTGTTTGTGGAAATCGCAAGAGGAAAAGCACCCGTAAAAGGAAAAGACGGGTACTTTATTTATCATGTTCAAAATGTGGAACAGCAGACAGGACCTAAGATATTGGAAAATGGAGAAGTTGAGTATGTACATACCAATGAATATACGATTGTGGAAGAGGGACAGCTATTAGCAGAATACATTCCGGCTACCAATGGTGAGTATGGATATACGATTGATAATAAAATGCTCAGTCCTCGAAGAGGAAATAATCTGTCTCCGCTTCGGGGAAATGGGTTCTGGATTACCGATAATAAGTATTACTCATTGATACATGGCAGAGTAGAGTTCAATAAGGTGGGAATGCAGGTTACCAATCTGTTAATGGTAAAGGAAGATGTAGATATTTCCTATGGACATATTGATTTTGATGGAAATGTGATTGTTCGGGGAGATGTCCATTCCGGTATGACGTTAAAGGCAACCGGAGATATTGAAATAAGCGGTCATGTAGGAGATTGCCGTATAGAAGCGGGTAAGAATATAACCATTCATCAGGGCATGCAGGGTAAGTTTGAAGGAACATTGGTAGCAGGTGGGGAAGTTTTCTGCCGATTCATTGAAAATTCCCAGGTGGTTGCCAAAGGAAATATTGTTGCCCGGTCGGTGCTCCACTCCAAAATGGAGACTCAGGGAAAGATTATAATGGAGGGAAAAGATGCTGTTGTATTAGGTGGTTCTGTTCATGCCGTTCAAGGGATGGAATTGACGGAAGCGGGTAGCAGTGCGGAGATTCCGACGGTATTAGTAGCAGGTGTTCTGCCGAAGACGATTCAAAGGAATGCGGAATTAACAGCTCTTGTTAAGAAGGTGGAAGAGGAAGTGGTATTGCTGGATAAAGCGGCAAGTGTTATGCAGAGAATGATGCAGACGAAAGTTACGAAAGAAACGTCAGAAAGAAGAATGAAGATCATTCAGGCAAAGATCATTAAGTCCACAGAATTAAAAAAATATCAGGATGAGAAGATTAGTATTGAAGCATTGATTGACAGTGGGAAGAATGCGAGCATCATTGTTCAGGATAATGTCTATCCCGGATGCAGAGTGGAAATTGCAGGACAAGGTATTCGCGTAAAGACAAAGACAAAACATGTAAAGTTTGTGATAAAAGAAGACAAGATAGAAATGATGCTTTTGTATTAGTATATTAATGAGGAATAGGATGAAGATAGGTATTTGGTTGAATGCGTTAGCAATTATTCTCTTTTTGGGGTTTGCCACTGCGGATGTGATTGCGTTTTCCACCCTTGATAAACAGAAGGAGATTACGATTGGCAGCAGATATGGAAGACAGACAGGGCCGTTAGAAATTCTATATGTCAATATTATATTGTTGCTTGTGGCATATATGTGCTATACTCGGAACTATCGGTTTTTACCTGCATCAATTGCGTTTGTATTATTGATTTTTCTGAATAGCAGAATGCAAAGTGGTATTGCACCCATAGGAGTGTTTATTGGAACAACCTACCTGGAATGGAGCAGGATTAAATCATACAGAATTGTTAATGATGAAATCAGTACCATACAAGTTCAGGTATATGCCAACAAAAAGAAATATATATTAAGGTGTCGAAAAGACGACCGAAGGAAAGTGGAACATTATTTTACAGGTAATAAAATTCCAGTCCGTAATTCGTGAGAGTATGAGCCCCCATTGCAAAGCGATTGAAATGGCACGAACGAATTGGCAACCGTTACAGATTATAGGAGGAAAGACATGAGACATTTAATTGACCCGATGGATTTGAGTGTGCAGGAAATTGATGAGTTGCTGGATCTGGCAGATGATATTATTGCACATCATGATAAATATACAAAGGTTTGCGAGGGAAAGAAGTTGGCGACCTTATTTTTTGAACCAAGTACACGTACCCGTCTAAGTTTTGAAGCGGCGATGATGGAATTAGGTGGGAATGTACTTGGTTTTTCTTCGTCTGATTCTTCATCTTCTGCAAAAGGAGAAAGTGTGGCAGATACAGTGAAAGTAGTTTCCTGTTATGCTGATATTATCGCAATGAGACATCCAAAGGAAGGTGCACCGTTTCTTGCTTCCTTAAAGTCTGATGCCCCAATTATCAATGCCGGAGATGGCGGACATAATCACCCGACGCAAACCCTGACAGACTTATTGACGATACGACGGGAAAAGGGACGTCTGAATGATATTACAATTGGATTTTGTGGTGATCTCAAATTTGGGCGCACCGTACATTCGCTGATTAAGGCACTCTCTCGTTATGAAAATATCCGTTATGTTATGATATCGCCAGAGGAATTGGAAATACCGGAGTATCTGAAAGAAGAGGTGTTTCAGAAAAAGAATATCTCGTATCAGCAAGTTCGAACTATAGATGAAGTCATCGAACAATTAGACATTCTTTACATGACGAGAGTGCAAAAAGAGCGTTTCTTCAATGAAGCAGATTATATCCGGTTGAAAGACACATATATTCTGGATATGGCAAAGTTAAAAAAAGCGAAGAAAGACTTAAGTATTTTACATCCTCTTCCAAGGGTAAATGAAATTGCGGTGGAGGTTGATGATGACCCGAGAGCCTGCTATTTCCGGCAGGCTCTAAATGGGAAATATGTAAGAATGGCCCTGATTATGAAATTGCTGGAAGAGTCGGCCTGAGGCAAAGAGTTATAGACAGGCTGAAGACGAGACGGTAGCAGAATCATCTATCGTTGAAAACGATTATTATGATGAGGGCGAGTTGACAGGTGCTGCCACAGCGACATGTGTCATTACCTTATAGGGCAGAAAAGCAAATGGCGAAGTCTTTTTGGGGATGGAGGTAGAGTGTATGAATATAGATAGTATACAAAATGGAATCGTATTAGATCATATTGCAGCGGGAAAAGGAATGCTGGTATATAAATATTTAGGCTTGGACAAATTGGATTGTTCCGTTGCAATCATAAAAAACGCGACCAGTCATAAAATGGGAAGGAAAGATATTTTAAAAATCGATCATCCTGACTATGATATTAACCTGGATATTTTAGGTTACGTGGATCCCGGTATTTCTGTCAGTATCATCAAAGATGGGGAAACTGTCGAAAAGAAAAATGTAGATCTGCCAGAAAAAATAGTGAATGTTGTGAAATGTAAAAATCCTCGTTGTATCTCAACAGAAGAACAGGGGATTCAGCAAATTTTTAAATTGACAGACAGGGAGAAGCGGACATACCGTTGTATTTATTGCGAAGCCGAGAATCAAGGTGAGGTGATTCACTGGTAAGTGCGGGGTAGTGTCAATTCACGATTATGTCGTTATTTTTCCGGATTTAAGAAAAAATCGTAACAGTTCAGCCTGACTGAGTGGAAATGCATATTTTATGTGCAACTTGACGAAGCAAAACCAAAATGCATAGTTTTGACCCCGACATCATG
>CAJOPP010000456.1 GCA_905236365.1 uncultured Lachnospiraceae bacterium | reverse complement strand
TTGTCAATTTCAAAAATACAATCGTATCCATTCTGTACCAACGTCTCCCATATCTGCGGATCAACACCTTTGGGAATACTTTTTCTTGTGCAGTTTTCTATGATTTCTCCCTGACCAAAGAATTCTGCCACCCCGTTCTTGATTACAAAATAACTTCCATCCGAAATAAAATAAAAGCGTCTGCCTATACTATCCGGTAGAAGGATATCCTCCACTACCCGTCTGCCGTCTAAAATCATGTTTTGAAAATAATCCCGATGCGGAATGATCTGTAAATCTGTAAGTCCCAACCCATCCGTAAAGCGAACAAATTTCGGATCATCCGCCTCCCCCTTCTCTTCAGGCAGAAAATAGACCTCACTTGCCGCATTCACTGCCCCTGCACTTAATCCTATTACAAACCCCTCAAATTCTTTAATTTCTTCTTTTAGCCGGCACTCCTTCATAAATGCATTCTGCGTTGGAGCATGTCCTCCCGACAGATATAAAACATCCGCCCAATGAAGATACGCCTCCAAGGAAGCCGTACATCTATGGTCATAGATTTGGATTTCTCTAATATCCAGACCGGACATGGCAAAAGACTCCAACATTTGTCTCGCAACATAATCATTCATAAAAAAATCATCCGGATCACTCGCAAAAACAAGAAAACGAACTGTATCATTCCAGTATTCCTTCAAATTCTGCACAAAGCCATTTTCCGCAATGAGTGGAGTTCTCTGATATTCTTCTTGTTGCTGATTGGCAATAAAACTACTTGTAAGAAATGTAACCATATTATCCCCCCGCTTTTTACAATTTAACGATTCTCAACATCCAACAATAATGCCATGTCAATTGCTTCATTCCAGTCACGATGCGGTTCTACCTTTAATTGTATCATGTTCTCGGAGAAATTAACAGTCTTTTCCTTTGAATATCTGCTTCTGCCAGACCGGAATTCCACAGACTACCTCCACGACACTATCGGCCGCTTTTGCAAGATGCTGATTCAAGCTGCCTAAGAGTTCCAGATACCGTATCGTTTCCTCCTCATATTCCATTCCATCCGAAAAAATCTCATTTGTTACCAATACAACACTTTCCATTTGCTTTACCAATTGAAGGATTGGTGAGAGAACAGCCCTCTCCATCTGTGGTATCATACCGGCATCTCTCGCCTTGATTCTTCCCGTTTGCAGATACATCTCATTTGCCAATAGGTTTGACAGATCTTCTAATAAAAGAATGTCTGAACATTCCGTTTCTATCTTTTCCAATTCTGTAGCCTGTTCAAGTGTCACAAATCCTTTTCCGTCACGTTGCTGTCGATGCCGCCTGATACGATTTCTACTCTCATTGTCATACGGGTGCATAGTGGCAACATAATATAATGCAGGAATGTGTACGTCTCTCTGCTCCTGATTGGCAGACGTGAAATTTTTCATTCTTGCAAGCTGTTCTTTATGAATTTGTACTGCCAGATTTTCAGCAAATTCAGATTTTCCACTTCCACTGCCACCGGTCACTACAATAAACATAACCTTACTCCCTTTTTGTTTATATAGTATCTATTCAGCAGGGCTGAACAGTTACTCTATGTATGATTCGCCAGTTAAAACGCCCTATTTTCGTAAATAGTCCTTTGCCAATTCCTGCACCTCAATATCTGCGAACGACGCACCGACTGACTTAGAACCGCTCATATGCATCAATTGCATAATCCTCAAAACTTCCCATCTTTTTATACACTTCCATCGCCATATCCAGCAGCGGGAACAATGCTACCGCTCCTGTTCCCTCTCCCAGACACATTCGCCCGTGCAAAATCGCTTCTATTCCCATCGCCTCTAACGCCATCTTTCCAACCGGTTCCTCCGATATATGGGAAGCCAATAGATAATCGGGTACTCTTGCATCAATCCGGGTTGCAGCCAACGCTGCCACTGTAGAAATCGCACCGTCAATCACGATTGGAATCTGGTAAAGCACTCCGCCCAGGCATACTCCTGCCATAGCCGCAATTTCAAATCCACCAACTTCTGCCAATATTTCCCATGGATCGGTCAATTTCTTTTCTTCCACCCGTTTCAGTGCTTTTGCAATTACTTTCCGCTTTTTTTCAAGACCTTCCTCCGACAGACCTGCTCCTTTTCCCGTCACCTCTATCACATCTTTCTTTAAAAAACACGCAGCTAACGCACTGGTAGGTGTCGTATTACCTATCCCCATTTCACCAATAGAAAGAATGGAATATCCCTTTTCTTTTAATTCTTTCACCATATTCATTCCAGTTTGAATCGCGTGCCAGCATTCGGATAATGTCATTGCTTCCTCAATTGCAAGATTACGACTTCCTCTTGCAATCTTACGATCGATGACAGCTCCCATTACCAGCTCTTTTTCCGGATAAAATTCTGTATTCATACCGATATCTACCACGTAAACATCCACATTTGCCGACTTTGCCATTATATTCACCGTAGAGGCACCTTTGGCAAAATTCTCACTCACGATTTTTGTAACTTCCTGTCCGGTCTGGGTAACACCTTCTTCCACCACACCATGATCTGCACAGAATATCACAAGTGCACGGTGGCTGATGTCATATGGTGCTGCATTTTCAACAATTCCGCTGATCTTTACAACATAATCCTCTAACAATCCCAGACTATCAATTGGCTTTGCTATATTGTCCCAATGCTCTTTTGCAAGCCTTCCTGCCCGAAAACTCTGGCACCGGGTCAGATAATGATAAACTGCCTGAGGATTACTATAATAGTAAAGATGTGGAAATCCTGCCAACAGATTGTTTGTATGTATCATACAGGAATATGTCCGGGAGCTGCCCGGTTTCCCTGCGATACAGTCGCCTCCATTTTCTGTTGAATCCCAATAATGAAATTCATGTCCCTTTAGTTGATGTCCACTCTCCCCTATAACACCAGCAGACAAATTGAATACCTGTACATAACCAAATCTGCAAAGTCTCTGTGTCCGAAATCCAGTTCCTTCTAATGCCCCTGTCATTTTATAGGTATTTCCGTCACTTCCCTCCAATTTTTCCTGAAGATACAGAAATCCGCCACACTCCGCCAGACAAGGAATCTTTTTCCTGCATGCCTTCCGGACGGACTCTCGCATCGATACATTCTCCTCCAATTCTTTGGCAAAATTCTCCGGATAACCGCCGCCCAGCAGTAAGCCATCAATCTGTTTAGGAAGTTCTTTATCATGAAGAGGCGAAAAAAAGACCAGTTCCGCCCCCATTCTCTGTAATAATTCCAAATTCTCTGCATAATAAAACGAAAATGCTTCATCCCTTGCTACAGCGATCCTGACCTTTTCTGACAAACATGGTACCCGAACAGTTGTAGATTTTCCAGCTACCTTCACCGCTTCCTCCTCAGTCTGTTCCGGCACTTGCGTCCCTTCATGCAATAGCCACTTCGGTAACAAGTAATCCGGCACATCTTCTACATCTGCATATATCACCTGCTGTTCTACATCCTCAGCGTATGCACTTGCACCTTCCGCCACCGTTAATAACTTGTCCAGCTCGACTGTTTGCTCCAGTGCCTCCGCAATGTCTGTCACCCACGCCGAAAAAGCATTCATTTCTTCCGGTGCTACCAATCCCAGATGCCTGGATGGGACCTCCAGATTTTTTAGTTCAGGCAAATATCCAATTACCGGAATCTGACACTCCTTCTCGATCACCGCCTTGATTCTGTCATAATACCCGGCAGATACCCTGTTTAACAGAATCGCTTCAATACCACTATCCTCTTTATATTCCACGATTCCCTTGATAACTGCTGCTAAAGACACACTGGCACCTTTTGCATCAACGATCAGGATCACCGGCGTCTCCGTCACTTTAGCAAGCTCATAGGTACTCGCCTGTAAAGAAGTTCCCCCCATGCCATCATAATAACCCATAGCACCTTCCAGAATACTGATATCTGCATCTTTTGCTTTATTCCAGAAAAGATATCTGGTCACTGCATCCTCCGTAAAATAAGTATCCAAATTTCCGGCAGGGACTCCAAGTACCTGTCTGTGAAACATTGGATCAATATAGTCCGGTCCACATTTAAAAGATGCTACTCTCTTTCCCTGCCGTTTCAACACCTCAATAATTCCGCAAGTAATCATTGTTTTCCCGCTGCCACTTTGGGGTGCTGCAAATAAAATTCTCGGTAACTGGTTCATATTATTTCTCCCTTCTTTGAAATAATGTGGTCACAATCCCATTCGTTTCAGACAATGGTGAGTTCACATCAATTCCATAATAATTCAAGACTCGCTCGCGAGTCTTGGCGCGGGATTTGCGTCAGCTATGCTGACATATTTCATATGCAAATCCCTGCGCATCCTC
>CAJOPP010000455.1 GCA_905236365.1 uncultured Lachnospiraceae bacterium | reverse complement strand
TATCAGTACTAATATTTATGAATAGAGGGGCGAATATGTCAAAGAGAAATTTTTCTGTTCTGTTTTTGATTCTATGTGGTATTTTTTTGACGGGATGCAACGAAGTAATTGATTTGACAGATGAAGAAAGTGCTCTGATTGCAGAATATGCGGCGGAGATGCTCTTAAAGTATGATCTGGGTTATGAAGATCGTATTGTGGAAGGAAACAAACAGGTAGAAAAGCCTGCAGAAATGATTGAGAGCATAGAAGTAGTGCCGGGGACTTCACAGGAGAGCACTGAAGAGGCAATAACGGAGATTGAAGATGCAGTGAAACCGAATGTGGCAGATATGGGAGAAGGAGATGCCGGAACATCGGTTGTCAAAGAAAATGATATTGCAAAGATTGTGGGTTTGCCTGGAGTATCAATTACATACAAGGATTATAAGTTTACCAATCGATATCCGGAGGATAACGAATATGGCAGTGACATTAATTTGGAAGCCCAGTCGGGTTATCAATTACTGGTTATTCGTTTTAATGTAGAGAATATTACAGAGGATGTTGTTTCTGTTTCTTTACTGGATAAGATGGTAGATTATCGTATTGTATGGAATGATTCCAAGACTGCAAATTCTATGTTGACGATTCTTCCGGAGGATTTAAGTACTTTAGAAGAGTCATTGAATCCGGGAAAGAGTCAGGAGGCAGTTCTGATTTTTCAAATATCAGATGGTCTTCGGGATGAATTAGAGTCTTTAGAACTTATGATTCAATATGGTGGCGTAGATAATTTGATTAAAATTTTATAACAAGGGGGTTATTTGCTATGGATACAAATATTTTATTGGAGAGTGGCACAAATGAGTTAGAGGTTTTGGAATTTACGATAGCTGGCAATCATTATGGAATTAATGTTGCCAAAGTCAGAGAGATTTTACCGATGACAAGTATCACCCCTATTCCAAATTCGCATCCTTGTATTGAAGGAATTTTTATGCCAAGAGAAACGATTATTACAGTTATTAATCTGGGAAAGGCACTTGGATTTTCAAATGATGGTGTTCAGAAGAGTGATATGTTGATCGTTACTAATTTTAACAATTTGAATATTGCATTTGATGTGAACCAGGTATTGGGAATTCATAGAGTATCTTGGACAGATATTGTGAAGCCGGATGCTACAGTTAATACACCGGGTGCTGGAATTGCAACTGGGATTATCAAGAAATTAGAATCATTAATAATTGTATTGGATTTTGAACGTATCGTGGAGGAGATTTGTCCGGAAACAAGTCTGAAAATGTCTGAGATTCGAGAATTAGGAGAAAGAGAACGAAATGATATACCGATTGTGTTTGCAGAAGATTCTCCAATGCTACAGCAATTAGTAACAGATGCGTTAAATGCAGCAGGATATACGAATCTGCATAAGTTCTCAAATGGACAGGAAGCATGGGATTATTTGCAGGAACTTAAGAAGAACAATGGAGTAGAATATGGTGTCAAGTGTATTATCACCGATATTGAAATGCCACAGATGGATGGTCACAGATTAGTCCGTTTGGTCAGAAGTGATGAAGGATTAAAACACCTTCCGGTTATTGTATTTTCATCTCTGATCAATGACGACATGAAACGCAAAGGAGAACGTTTAGGTGCAGATGCACAGATTTCCAAACCGGAAATTGGTGAATTGGTTTCTTGTATTGATAATTTGGTTCAAACAATTCTGAAAGTATAATTAAAGTATTGTCTGAGTATGTAAAAAGATTTAAAAGAAGAATTTATAGATTCAAGATTGTAAAAAAGGACTGCTAATTTAGCAGTCCTTCTATGTACATATAAAGTAATGATTAATCTAAAGAAAATTCGTTCTTGATATCATCATTATATACACAATATGCCATGTTTTCTTCTGGTTTAACATATACCTGAAGAGAAGTAAGTTCAGAGGCCTTCTTTCCACTCTCTGTCCATAGTTGTTTAGCCTTTGTGACTAAGTCCTTTTCGTTTATCTGCTTTTCTTGATATTCAACGTATAATGTAGACTTCAATGATATTCCCCCCTTCTGACTTTTTCAACAATATTACTATATAATAAATATAAAAAAATTGCAAGTACCTATATTGAAGATGTTTCTTGTTAAATTGGTTAAGATATGATACAATAATTGCGTCTATTTATTTCTTCGTATAATGAGAGAAATAAACAAGTTTTTACTTACAGATAATTAGGGTTGGATATAATTTATTGCTTATGGCACTCCAAAGTTTGATAGTGGGTG
>CAJOPP010000454.1 GCA_905236365.1 uncultured Lachnospiraceae bacterium | reverse complement strand
TTATATGGCAAGCCCATCAACAATTAACAGAGAGTGGTATGTAGTTGACGCTACAGGACATACATTAGGACGTTTAGCATCTGAGATTGCAAGTATATTAAGAGGAAAGAACAAACCAACCTATACTCCACATATTGATACCGGTGATTATGTAATTGTAATAAATGCAGATAAGATCAAAGTAACTGGTAAGAAGTTAGATCAAAAGATATATTACAATTATTCAGGATATGTAGGTGGCATGAAGGAGACAACATTAAAAGAACTTTTAGCTAAGAAGCCAGAAGAAGTAATCCGTAGAGCAGTTAAGGGTATGCTTCCAAAGGGACCTTTAGGACGTGAGATGATTACAAAGCTTCATGTATATGCTGGTCCAGAACACAACCATCAGGCACAGCAGCCGAAAGAATTAGAGATTAAGTATTAATATAGGAGGACAAAGCAGTGGCTAAAACAACAAAGTATTACGGAACTGGTAGAAGAAAAAGTAGTGTTGCAAGAGTATATTTAACACCTGGTACAGGTAAGATTGTCATCAACAAAAAAGATATGGATGACTATTTTGGATTAGAAACATTAAAAGTAATCGTTAAGCAGCCATTCGCTGTTACGAATACAGATGGTAAGTTCGATGTACTTGTAAATGTTCGTGGTGGTGGATTTACAGGTCAGGCTGGTGCTATTCGTCATGGTATATCAAGAGCTTTATTAGAAGCAGATGCTGATTACCGTCCAGCTTTGAAGAAGGCTGGCTATCTTACTCGTGATTCTCGTATGAAAGAGAGAAAGAAGTACGGTTTAAAAGCAGCTCGTCGTGCTCCTCAGTTCTCAAAGAGATAATAGTATCCAATATAAAAGAATTATTGAAACCCTTGAAAAAAACAATGTTTTCAAGGGTTTTTCTGTGTAAGTGTGATTTTTAAATTTTTTAATATAATTATTCATAAAAGTATGATATAATTTGTCAAGGATTGCATAGCAATCGTTGTTCTGTACATTACAGTTCAGCTTTTGGCTTTACTGTTACGTGCTGGGCACAGTGAATGGGTGTCTCGAAGGGTGTTTATGAGCTTAGGGGTGATAAGAGAACAACTAAGCAAAAGTGTGAACAGAATGGTAATATGATATCGAACCCGGAACTGTCCGCTTCAGAACTGTAATATGTGCGTTGCATCAGCGGCTGCTTTGTAATTTACAAAATAATATGTAGATAACAAGGCGAGGAGTATTGATGAATAAGAAAAAAGGCATCTTCAACGCTGTATTTTTAGTGGTGATTTTTTTAGCAACAATATATTATGTGTTTCACGGTAAGGATATAGATAATCTGATATATTATATCCATTTGGCAGATTCCAGATATTGGATGATTGCAGTATTATTTGTTATGTTTTTTATTCTCGGAGAATCAGTGATTATATACTATCTGATGAGAAGTGTTGGGCAGTCGGTAATATTTGGACATTGCTGTTTGTATTCTTTTATCGGTTTCTTTTTTAGCTGTGTTACACCTTCGGCATCAGGAGGGCAGCCGATGCAGCTTGTTTATATGAAGAAAGATGGGATTCCGATATCGCTTGCCTCCTATATTCTATTGATCGTAACGATTGGATATAAGTTGGTTCTTGTGTTGCTTGGTGCTACAGTGATGTTATTGAGACCGAATAAGTTGATGCAATTTCTGAAGCCGGCCTGGGGTTGGTTTATTTTGGGTATTGTGTTGAATGTGGTCGTTGTGGGATTTATGCTATTGCTGTTGTTTGAAAGCAAACTTGCAGAAGTGATATTGAAAGGAGTTGCCTGCATTGGTTCCAAGCTTCATTTGATTAAGAATGAGGAAAAATGGGGGATTCGCATCCGCTCATTAGTAACACGGTATCAGCAGGTATCCAGATATTTGAGAATGAATCCTAAAATTGCGTTCAATGTAATAATTCTTAGTATCATACAAAGATTTTTCTTGTTTGCAGTAACGGCAGTGGTATATGTGTCGTTTGGTTTAAATGAGAAGAGTCTGTTGGATATAACACTCCTGCAGGGTATGATCTCCGTTGCGGCGGATATGTTGCCAATGCCGGGGGGGTTGGGAATTAGTGAAGGATTGTTTTTGGTGATGTTTGAACCGGTGTTTGGAAAATTGACACTACCAGGTATGGTTGTGAGCCGGGGAATTAGCTTTTATACACAACTACTGATCTGTATGATTATGACAGTGATCGCACATTTCAGAATCAAAAAGAAGAAAGAATAAGGATGATAATATGATAGGATTTTGGAATTATACAGTAATATTAACCTTTATGAGTCTTGCAAGTACGATTATGGGAATTATTATGGCAAGTGAAAATCGATTTACTCATGCAATGGTTTTTCTTGCACTTTCAGGACTTTTTGATGCATTTGATGGCAAGGTTGCCCGGTCAAAAAAAGATCGTACTGAGGATGAAAAGTTCTATGGAATTCAGTTGGATTCTCTGTGCGATGTGATATGTTTTGGCGTTTTTCCGGTGATACTTTGCCGCAAAATGGGAATCAAAGGAATTGTGGGAGCTGTCAGTATGATTTTTTATAGTATTGCAGCGGTGACGAGACTGGCTTATTTCAATGTGTTAGAGACAAACCGACAGAATGTGGAGGAGAACGTAAATAAGTTTTATCATGGACTTCCGGTAACGAGTATTGCAGTAATCTTTCCGCTTGTATACCTTATCAATTTTTGGATGACACGAGATTGTAAAGGGTTGGTGCTGGAGATTATGCTGCTTGTAACGGGAGCTCTGTTTATTATCGATTTTAAAGTAAAAAAACCAAATGACAGGCAAATTGCTTTTTTGATTTTCTTTGTGATGATTGTGTTGGTTGTATGCATATATTTTTATCACAGAAAACGGTTTTGGGTATGGAGGGGAATAAAGAATGAAGTGTGTAGACAGAACTGGTTTGGCAGTTGTTGATGCGGATGCTCAGGGAAGAATTATTCGAACACTCTATCAGACATTGCCGGGAAGGGTGGTTCTTAAAGGTTTGACTTTACCAGCAGTGTCGAAAATAGCGGGAAAAATGTTAGATTCCAGGATTTCCACTCTTTTGATTCCGGGCTTTGTGAAAAGAAACCAGATTGACTTAAGTGAATATGAATCATGCCGCTATCATTCTTTTAATGCTTTTTTTTCCCGGCAGATCAGGGAAGAGCAGCGTTTAATTGATCTGGCAGCATCTGAGTTGATCGCACCATGTGACAGTCGTCTGACGGTTCATGATATTTCGGATGATAATCGGTTTATGATCAAGGGTCGCAGTTATTCTATGAAAGAATTGGTCAAGAGTGAGAAATTGGCAAGGCATTATTGTGGTGGAAAGCTATTGCTATTTCGCCTGACGGTTTCGGATTATCATCGGTATTGTTATATAGATAATGGAGTGAAGACAAAGAATTATCGGATTCCCGGAGTATTACATACAGTGAATCCGATCGCAGTTGCGGAACGTCCAATTTATAAGGAAAATGTACGAGAATTTTCTGTGTTAAAAACAGAGAATTTCGGCAATGTTCTAATGATGGAAGTGGGGGCTTTGTTGGTAGGACGGATTGTCAATCATCATCAATCCGCAGAAGTAATGCGTGGCGAGGAAGCGGGATTGTTTCAATACGGAGGCTCCACTGTTATTGTCTGCTTGGAACCCGGAGTTGCTGTGCTGGATTCCGATATACTTGCTAATTCTGCAGAAGGCATTGAGACGCGCGTATGGATGGGAGAAAGAATTGGAAAAACTACAATATGATAAGGGTAGTAAATTCATGGCAACAGAAAATGGAACAAATTCAATTTGGTGGAATTGTAGTATGATATTACATATGATCGGAGTGAATCAGAATAAAAGATGAATAAAGGAATAGAAGAAAAAAATGATTGATTTCAATATCAAATGAACAAGATTCAAGAATTGACTGTTTGAAAAAGTGTCACGAAGATGGGAGTACCATCCAGTGGCACTTTTTCTGATGGAATATGATATTTTAATAGAAGATAATGTGCACTAATATTTCGGGGTAAAAGAAGATGGTATTGTGCAATGTGCATATTATCCAATGGATACTTTTAAAAAAATTGGTTCTTTTTTGTAGACACAAGTAGAAAAATTATCTATATTATAAGAATAACCATTGATAGCAACGATAGGTACAATGGTAAAAAAATGAGAATAGGAGGGCAGATAATGGGATTATTTGACAAAAAGTATTGCGATGTATGTGGAGAGAAGATTGGTTTGATGGGAAATAAAAAACTCAGCGATGGAAATCTGTGTAAGGAATGTGCGGGAAAACTGTCGCCTTGGTTTTCAGAGAGAAAGCAGTCTACTGTGCAGGAAATTAAGGAGCAGCTTGCTTACAGAGAGGAGAATTTAACAGCGGTAAGGGAATTTCATACTACTCGTTCATTAGGGCGGAATACAAAGGTGCTGTTGGATGAGGATGCACAGAAATTTATGGTAACCAGTGCCAGTAATTTGGAAAGTGCCAATCCGGATGTGTTGAATTTTTCGCAGGTAACTGGTTGTACATTGGATATCGATGAACATAAGAATGAGGAAAAACGTAAAGATAAGGATGGTAATATGGTCAGTTACAATCCACCGAAATATAAGTATTCTTATGATTTCTTTATGCGGATTGATGTTAATCATCCATATTTTAATGTGATTAAATTCAAAATCAACAGTTCTACCGTGGATAACGGCTATCATAGTATCTATGATGTGCAAAACAGCAATATTGTATCCACAAATGCTAACGGAAATAGTGTCAGAGCAGCATTGGCAAACGGTGTGATAGCTGCTCTCAATAATCAGCAGGAAAATCGGAATAATCAAGTGCACAATATAGAGTATCAGGAGAATGTGGATATTGCAGAGGAGATTAAGACAACCCTATTGCAGATTCGGAAGAATGTAAGAGATGAAGCGATGCAGAAAACAGCTCCAAAGAAACCAATTATATGTCCATATTGTGGTGCGACGACGACGCCAAATGAAGTGGGTTGTTGTGAATATTGTGGTGCAGGAGTAGAATAAACGAGTTGCTTGCATATTCTTTATGTTTTGAGGTGAAAAAACTGCTGTAACTGACCTTTGATAGCGATATATGAATGGATTGATTTGAACAATGAAATATAATTGTGATTCAAGGATTAATTACAGCAGCCTCTCCTATAGAGAGGTTGCGAACAAGAACAGCATAAAAATATGAAATTCATTGGAGGAGAGCAATCGTGACAATATCGTTTATTTAGAAATTTAAGATGAGGGGGGAGGAATGTGCAAAATTCGAAAAATCCGAAAAAGGCATTGCGGTGGCTAATATTGATACCAATACAACTAATATTAGATATTATACTTGTGGTGATAGGGTTTATGATAGGTATGGCAGACATAAGCGGAGAGGTGACAGGATATACTACTCCGGTAAATTTTGCGTTTCTAATCATGTTGGCTGGAGTTATAACGATTATTGTGATAGCATTTTCTGTTATTATGACATGCGTTCGATATAATAAATTAGATCAGGAACAGAAAAAGCTTGATGAGCAAGAGAAAAAACAAATATTCCGTTAATATTCTTAAGATATCTCAAATAAAATCTAAAAGTGTATTAATTTAGATACACAAATCTTTACTTTAATGGTATAATTAGGAAAATATTATGAATTAAATTTCAATAATACTTTTATTATGAATTCTAAAACATCATCTGGGGTGATAAAATGAAACATCAGAGAATAATGTCTGTGAATGGCAGGTATTTGATTAAAAAAAATTCTGCTATGTTTTTTTTGATGATAAGTTGTGTTGTGATAGCGATTTTTATGTGTGGATGCAGCAACAAGAGAAAACGAGAGCCAATATCTTTGACCATTTGGCATGTGTATGGGGAACAGACGGATTCGCCGCTCAATGACATGATTGATAAGTTTAATCGTACAGTGGGGGTGGAAAAGGGAATCACAATACAGGTCACAAAAGTTTCCGATACCAATACCTTACATGAGGCAGTATTAGCAGCGGCAAAGGGAGAGCCGGGAGCTGGATCATTACCTGATCTGTTTGTTGCATATCCAAAGACAGTGCTTTCGATGGAACAGTCAGAAAATCTTGTAGATTATCGGGATTATTTTTCTGAGCAGGAGTTGGAAGAGTATATTCCGGAGTTTTTAGAAGAAGGCGTGATAGAAGATGAACTGAAAATTCTTCCGGTTGCAAAATCTACAGAGATTATGTTTATTAACAAGACATTGTTTGACCGATTTGCAGCAACAAGTGGTGTGAAGTTGGAAGATCTTTCTACCTGGGAAGGTGTTTTTGATGCGGCGATTCAGTATAATGAGTTGACTGGAAAGTCTTTCTTGACGGCGGATTATCATTTTGATTATTTTCAAGTGGGAGTACATACATTGGGAGGGGAATTTTTTGACAGTGATGGTGTCCGCTTTGATGATACATTTCGAAAAGTATGGGATCCCTTTGCATCGGCTGCTGTTAATGGTGCTGTGTGGCTTGGAAATGGATATTCAACAGAAGCGGTTCGTACAGCTGATGCTGTGGTAGCAATTACATCTTCTGCGGGTGTTCTGTATTATGCAGATGAGGTGACTTATCCGGATAATACAAGTGAATCAATTGAGATTGTTGCAAAACCTTGTCCGGTTTTTGAAAATACAACAAAGAGCGTCATGCAAAGAGGTGCTGGTATATGTACGGTCAAGTCTACACCGGAAAGGGAAAAGGCTGCGATAACATTTTTGAAATGGCTGACGGAGCCGGAACACAATGTAGAATTTGTGACGAAGTGTGGTTACATGCCTGTAACAGAAAAAGCATTTACAGATTATTTACCGAATGCTGTGGATGCTTTAGAGAATCCAAAATACATAAGCCTTTATAAAGCTTATATGGAGACTCAGAAAGAATATGAATTTTATACGCCCCCACAATTGTCCTTTTATTTGGATACCGAAACGCGGTTTGAAAAGAATTCGAGACAGGAACTGAAAGAGACATCTCTTCAATATGAAGAAGCAATACACAATGATGGAATCGATGCAGAAACAAAGGGTACCCTCTTGCAACAACTTGTCGACAAATCGTATAATGATTTTGAAAATGTGATGCAAAAGAATTGACTTGATAGAATTTAGAATGAGGCTGTTTGTATGAGTGATAAAAAAAGTCAAAAAAAGCAAAAGATAAAAGGATGTTTTCAACAGATATTTTTTGCATTGAAAAATGTGGAAGGACAACAAGTTTCCATGAGGGGAAAGTTATTGATATACCTATTGGTTATGGTGTTGATTGCGTTTGCGGTATTAGTGATCGGTTTGGCTGCTTTAGGTGTTATTTCCAATGCAGACAGGCGGGTTGGAGATGAACTTACTCTTCAATTGCAGAATGAGAAGCGTCAGGTGGAAACCGAGTTGGATAATCTGGCTTCTCAAGGACTAGCTCTTTCACGCAATTTGGGGAGGGAAACACAGCAGTTTTTGACGGAGAATAGAATGGAACTGAAAGAACTGAATGACAATCCGGAACTGCTTGAGCATTTGCAGGATGAATATTTTGGCTATATGAATGCAACGTTGCAGGTATCTGAGGCGAGTGGAGTTTTTTCCATTCTGGATGCAACAACAAATACAACGATTGCAGTAGCCGATCATTCCCGAAGCAGTCTTTATTTACGAGTGAATAATATTGATCTTTCGGAAAAAGTGAGTCGGGAGATCAACTTATATCGAGGTATTCCGGAAATAGGACGGCAGAAGGGATTGGAACTGAATAACCAATGGAATTTGGAATTTGACACTACTTTTTTGCCGGAATATGAGGAAATGATAGCAATAGATACGAATGATATTTTATCGGCTTATCGTTGGAAGAAACGTACCCAGTTGCCGAATATGTGGGAAGAAGTGATGTTGCTAATGATTCCGTTTACGGGTGCAGATGATTCGGTATATGGTGTTTGTGGTTTGGAATTTTCAGAAGCACTGTTTTCATTTATGCATCCTACCACGCAGAGTGAGTTTGGTCAGATTGTTACAGTCCTGGCTCCGCTGGATGCAGACGGTCTGCATTTGGAGAAAGGGTTAGTCGGAGATACGCAAGGAACATATCTTACAGAACATCAGGTTCTTAAAGCCGATTTAAAATCAAATGGTTTGGTGTTTTATACCGGAGAATTTGAAGCATATGTAGGAATTCAGGAGAAATTCTCCATAGCAACGACCGACAGTGAAGAAGACTGGGTATTATGTGTACTATTGCCTGAGTCTAACTATCAGAAATATGTTAAGAGAAACCGTATGATTCAGATATTAGTTGCCAATATGTTTCTGATTATAATGGTGATATTGGCATTGTTTATTTCTCGTACTTATGTTCAGCCGATTTTGGATGGAATCAAGTCCATAAAGGAAAGCGGGAATGATGAGACTGGTAGAGTCGGATATTCAGAAATAGATGATTTATTATTGTTTTTGAAGGAAAAAAGTAAAGATCAGAAGTTAGAGGCAGGCAATCTTCCACCGGATATAGCAGAGCTGTTTGACCGGTTTGCACAAAACGTAACGACTCTGTCACCGGCAGAGAGCCGGATTTTGGGGTTATATCTGGAGGGACATGAGATTAATGAGATACCGGATCTTATATTTGTCAGTATAGCAACTGTTCGGAAACATAATCGGAATATTTATGAAAAACTGGAGGTGGCATCCCGGGATGAATTGATGCTTTATTTTGATCTGTTTCGCCGATGTGGCCGGCTGGAAGAATTGCAGGATGAGTTAAAGAAGAAAATTGATGAAGAGATTGTAAAAAAGGAATGTATAAGGGAATGATTGTTTGAGTTTGCAAAATAAAACAAAATAAATAATAAAGAAACACGAATTACCGGTGTGGCTGTTCGTGTTTCTTTCTATCTGATTTTGCTCGTTTGAAGGAATTCCTGGAGTGTTAGGTTACAGTTCACTCGTTAGCCAGTAAACAGTCACCGAGTTATATATCTCAGACAGAGATGCCCCCCCGC
>CAJOPP010000453.1 GCA_905236365.1 uncultured Lachnospiraceae bacterium | reverse complement strand
GCATTTGAGGGTACTTTTCAAGGATATCTTTCGATTGCTTTGTCGGAAGGAGCAGATCCCTGCCACGAGGTTACCGATGCCTTTCTTGGCGAAGTATTGGAAACGTTGTTAAAAAAAGACCGTATTCCGGGACATATCTATAATGTAAATTTTCCACAATGTCCGATTTCGGAATGTAAGGGAATCCTGTGGGAGCGAACAGTTTCGGAGGGGATGTTCTTCCGGGACAGATACCGTGAATTAGAAAATCCGGAACATGGTGGGATGCGATTGATGGTTGATGGGCAGTATAATGAGGATGCCGAAGAAGGTTCGGATTTTCGGGCAATTGTTGATGGATATGTGTCGGTCGGCATTGTGAATAATATCGGATATACTGGCTATGTTGAGGCTTTTTGACCCCGACATCATGTCATTAACTTAAGCCGGACGTTGCGTCTGAATAGTAACCTGGAAAACGCTATACCAGGCATGCCTTTCAAAAAAAACTTGTATTCCCGAATATAACGAGTTATAATGACCTACGTACAAGTGAATAGATCTTCAGGGCGGAGTGAAAGTCTCCACCGGCGGTAATTGAAGATAATTTAGTATGAACTTCATAAGCCCGCGAGCTTAAATGCATGAACCAGTGTGATTCTGGTGCCGACAGTATAGTCTGGATGTAAGAAGAGTGATATTGATAGAATTATGTGAGCGTAGAATGAAGTCCTGAAGTGTACATGCATTTCAGGATTTTTTTATTTTATTTATAGGAAAAAACAGAGGTGACAGTATAGCATGATAGAAAATGAAAAATATATGCGACGAGCAATCGAACTTGCAAAATCAGGAATTGGAAAAGTGAATCCAAACCCATTGGTGGGTGCGGTAATCGTAAAAAACGGACAGATCATAAGTGAAGGTTATCACATGCGATATGGAGACCTGCATGCAGAACGTAATGCATTCAAAAATCTCCGGGATAAAGAAGCCGCTCAAGGAGCAGAAATGTATGTTACATTAGAACCGTGTTGTCATTATGGCAAGCAGCCGCCATGCACGGAAGCAATCATTGAACATGGAATTTCGAAAGTGTATGTCGGTTCTAATGATCCCAATGCGTTAGTGGCAGGAAAGGGAATCCAGATTCTGAGAGATGCGGGTATTGAAGTTGTGACCGAATTTTTGAAAGAGGAATGTGATGCGTTAAATCCTGTTTTTTTTCATTATATTACAACAAAAACACCTTATGTATTGATGAAATATGCAATGACGCTAGATGGCAAAATCGCAACCAGAACAGGACATTCCGCCTGGGTTTCAGGAGAGGAATCAAGAGCTAGAGTACAGCAGACAAGAAATGCATTAAAGGGAATTATGGTGGGAATAGGAACCGTACTAAATGATGACCCAAGACTGACTTGCAGGATAGAAGGAGGAAGGAATCCAATCCGGATCATTTGTGATTCCAAACTTCGGATACCGCTATCCAGTCAGGTGGTGTCAACGGCACAGGAAGTTCCGACAATCATTGCCACAGTAGGACCGCATGCGGAGTATAACCGTTTTTGGCATGAACAAAAGGAGGAACTTGAGAAATCCGGAGTAGAGGTCTTAGTGGTAAAGGAAATCGATGATCGTCTGGATCTGAAAGATTTGATGAAAATCCTTGGAGAAAAACAGATCGACGGTATTCTGCTGGAAGGCGGGTCCACTCTCAATTATGCAGCGCTACAGGCAGGGATTGTCAATCGCATTGAAGCTTATGTGGCACCAAAATTTTTTGGTGGGGCAGGATTTTATACACCGGTTGGCGGTGAAGGAGTAGAGCTTGCAACGGAGGCATATGATTGCAAACTTCATTCTGTTCAGCAAATCGGGGAAGATTTGTTATTGACTTACGATGTTGGTTGAGAATAAAAGTATATGAGGATTCGAACAAAAAGGGTAATACATGTAAAAGTGAAGCCCAAGGTTGAACAATTACGAATAATTTCGTATCTGTTCAGTCCTGCTGAACAGATACATAATTTCAAATCGAAAGGAAGTGATTTTGTGTTTACAGGGATTGTAGAAGAGATTGGAACAGTAGTATCAATTCGTAAAGGAGTAAAATCATCCAGTCTGACATTGCAGGGCAATCACATATTTGAAGATATGCAAATCGGCGATTCCATTGCAGTAAATGGCGTCTGCCTTACGGTGACGGGCAAAACAGCAAATACTTTTACTGCAGATGTGATGGCAGAGACTTTGCGACGGTCTTCTCTTGGAAGTCTGTCCAAAGGAAGCCAGGTCAACATGGAACGTGCAATGGCTGCAAATGGAAGATTTGGTGGGCATATCGTAAGCGGTCATATAGATGGAACCGGTGAAATCGAAAGCTTTGTCAGAGAGGACAATGCGGTCTGGGTTACAATCAAAACATCAACGAAATTGTTAAAGTATATTATTGAAAAGGGTTCTATAGCCATCGATGGTATTTCTTTAACAGTTGCATATGTGGATAACCGTTGTTTTAAGGTATCTTTGATTCCGCATACTGCAGGCAATACGACGTTATTGACAAAGAAAGCCGGTGATATCGTGAATCTGGAAAATGATATTGTGGGCAAGTATATCGATAAATTGCTGCATTTTGAGGATTCCGAATCGGGAGAAGAAATGCTTCAAAGTGATGAAAGAATATCAATGGAATTTTTGGCTAAAAATGGATTTATATGATGTCGATGTCAATACTATGCATTTTATTTTTGCTTCGTCAAGTTGCACATACAATATGCATTGTGTAAATAAATTATGAGTAATAGTATAAGAATAAAAATGGATGAAGAAAATACATAGGAGGTAGAAAAATGTCAGAATTTAATACGACATTAGAACTGGTCGAAGAGTTAAAGGCCGGAAAATGTATCGTCCTTTTAGACGATGAAGACAGGGAAAATGAAGGAGATGTAATTTGTGCCGCAGAGTTTGCGACTACAGAGAATGTGAATTTTATGGCGACTCATGCGAGGGGGTTAATCTGTATGCCGATGGATGCAAGTTATACCGAAAAACTGAATCTTCCGCAGATGTGTATAACCAATACAGATAATCATAGCACGGCATTTTCGGTATCGATTGATCATGTGGATACCACAACGGGTATTTCAGCTTATGAAAGAGGACTTACTGCAAGAAAATTTGTAGAAGAGGATGCAAAATCAGAGGATTTTCGAAGACCGGGGCATATGTTTCCGCTTGAAGCAAGAACCGGAGGTGTCATCGAAAGACAGGGGCATACGGAAGCAACTGTAGATTTTATGAAGTTAGCTGGTTTGAAGCCGGTTGGACTTTGCTGTGAAATCATGAAGGAAGATGGCATGATGGCCAGAAGGGATGACCTCTTTGCCTTTGCAGAGAAACATAATTTAAAAATCGGAACCATCAAGGATCTGGTACAGTATCGGAAAGAGCACGAAGTATTTGTTGAGTGTGTGGCAAAGGCAAAAATGCCGACACGATACGGTGAATTTACAATTCATGGATATGTTAACAAATTAAATGGAGAACATCATGTGGCATTGGTCAAGGGTGATATCACGGATGGTGCACCGGTGCTTTGTCGTGTTCATTCGGAGTGCCTGACCGGTGATGCATTAGGTTCGGCACGTTGTGACTGCGGCCAGCAGTATGATGCTGCAATGAAGATGATCGCAAAAGAGGGAAGAGGCGTTCTTCTCTACATGCGTCAGGAAGGACGTGGCATTGGTCTGATCAACAAGATTCGTGCCTATGAGCTTCAGGATCAAGGAAGAGATACCGTTGAGGCAAATCTGGAATTGGGATTTCCGGAAGATGCAAGAGATTATACTATCGGAACCCAGATTTTAGTGGATCTTGGAATCAAGGAACTTCGTCTTATGACGAATAATCCACTTAAAGTGTATGGATTAAAAGGATATGGACTGGATATTGTAGAGCGTGTTCCGATTGTCATGGAACCAGGAGAATATGACGCCTTTTATTTGAAAACAAAACAGGAGAAGATGGGACATATCTTGAATTATAAGTAAGAATGCGGTAATATACCGTATAAAGATTAATTACTTAGTTGAAACGATTGACACATTTCAATGGCGAAATGATACATGGAATGATACAATAGAAAAAGATTTTGGTTGAAAAGAAAGGAAAGAAGAAAATGAAAACATTAGAAGGAAAATTAGTAGCAAATGATATGAAGATTGGTATTGTTGCCGCAAGATTTAATGAGTTCATCGTATCCAAACTGATTGGCGGTGCAGTGGATGGCTTAACAAGACATGATATTCCGGAAGAAAACATTACACTTGCATGGGTACCGGGAGCATTTGAGATTCCGGTTGCTGCAAAGAAAATGGCAGAGTCGGGAAAATATGATGCAGTTATTTGTCTTGGAACCGTTATTCGTGGAGCAACCAGTCATTATGATTATGTGTGTAATGAAGTGTCAAAGGGAATTGCTCAGGTTTCTCTTAATACCGGTGTTCCGGTGATGTTCGGCATTGTGACAACGGAGAATATTGAACAGGCGATTGAGCGTGCAGGAACCAAGGCTGGTAACAAGGGATATGATTGTGCGTTAGGTGCAATTGAGATGGTGAACTTATTAAAGCAGATGTAAACAGGGAGTCATAAATTTATACGAAAGCGAGAGAAAACCTATGTCTGCATTCTTATTTTTTGATATCGATGGAACTTTGATCACATTAGATGACAGGCACATCATGCCGGAGAGTACCAAAGAGGCCCTTTATACAGCAAAGGAAAACGGACATAAGATCTTCATCAATACAGGAAGAGCAAAGACGGCAATTGACAGGCATTTATTAGACTTCGGGTTTGATGGTCTGGTTTGCGGTTGCGGAACTTATATTGAATATCATGGAAAAACGCTTTTTCATAATAAATTGGAAAAAGAACGATGCATCCGATACGCAGATCGTTTGCGAGAATATAAGTTCCAATCAATGTTTGAAGGAAAAGACAGGCTGTTTATCGAAGGAGACTTTGGTCCAGGAAGCTTTATGGAATATATCTATCACTATTTTTCTGAGAATTCCGAGTATCCGATTGAAGGGGTCGGTCATCCGGATTTTATTTTTGACAAGTTTACAACTGTTCGGATGCCGGAAAGTGATAGTGAAGCTTTTGAAAAGAATTTTTCTAAAGATTTCACAGTGATTCCGCATTTTGGAAAGGTATATGAGCTGGTTCCCAAAGGATTTAGTAAGGCGACCGGAATTCAGTTTTTGATTGATTATCTGGGAGGCAGTTTAGATGCGTGCTATGCATTTGGAGATTCTATTAATGATCTGGAAATGCTAAAATATGTGCCACATTCTGTTGCCATGGGAAATTCTGTGGAAGCTGTTTTTGATGTTGTAGAATATAAAACAAAAGAAATCTTAGAAGATGGAATCAAAGAAGCACTCGTACATTATGGATTAATATAGAAGGTGTTAATATGTTTCGATTAGAAGATCGACAACTGCATATTTTAATTGGACTTTTATTTGGAGCAAGTGTGTTATTATTCTGCATTTTTGGACTGGGGAATATTCCAAAAATAAAAACGAATGGCACCATCAATGGACTTAAGGATTTTTCAGAGGCATGGGTATGTACCTACGAACCTCAAAATGCAGACGTACTTAATGATGAAGGGGAAACAAAGGTGATGGAGGTTATCAATGCTCCAACGTTGATTCCCGTCAAATCCGGAGGAAAGGTAACATTAACGCATAAGGCACCGGAGATGGGAGCTGATACCACCTATCTGGTGTTGGAAGCAAAGAAACAGAACGTTAAGGTGTATGTCAATCAGGAGTTACTCTACAAAAGTTCAAAATCAGATGAGAAAGTATCTTCTTTGCATATCATACCGGTGCCTCCACAGTATCGGGACATGATGCTGACCATTGAATTAACAGGAACTTCAGAACGTGGATTGGAAGTTGGTGCAATTCAGACCGGAAGTTATACAGAGGTTATAGTACAGGCGTTCCTGAATAATGGTGTTAACTTTATAACCGGTCTTATCCTGTTTGCAATCAGTATTTGTGCATTTGTTGTGTGGTCATTGGTAAATAATAAATGGAGACAAAAAAAGATATTGCTTTACGGATGTCTGGAGGGGACGGTTTTTGGCGTTTTGTTTTTGTTAGAGAGTGACCCGGTTCGGGTAATTCTGAATTGGGATTACGGAATCTTTTTTTTGAAGGCATGCCTGATCGTAATTGTTGCTGTATTGCATCTGGTACTCATGCGCTGCTTTCTTTATAAAAAAAGGATGCTTTTTCTAGTTGATCTGGGAGTTCTTTTTTATGGAATTTTTTATATTAGTATGATGGTATTGCAGGCATTTTCCTTGCTAGAGATAGATACGGTTTACCTTATTGGTAGGATTATGTTTGCGGTCAGTGTGTTTCTGTATACAATTGTGTTATTTGTGGCTCGATTTGGATATGGACAAAAAGAGACGACACCCAATTTGGTGGCGAATGGTTTGCTGATATCTTCTTTTGGAATCTGGTTGCTGTTTCCGCTTCTCCGAAGTTGGACAGAGTGGAAAATATATATTTTGCCGGGAGGAGTGTTGTTGTATATGCTTCTATCGTGGCTCTATGGCCTCAAACGATTATTGCATTTCCGTCCGGAAAAAGAGAAGGTTCGTTATGATGAAGAGGCGGTACGAAAGCAGGTAGTGGAGGGTCTGAATCCCAATCTGTTGTTTGCCTCCTTCCAGACATTACAAAATCTGATTAAAAATGGTTCCGCGAATAGTGTGAAGATGATATACTATATATCAGTTTATATCAGAAGCAATTTGAAAGCGTTGGAAAAAAGAGGCGAGGTTATTCCTTTTGAGGAAGAATTAGAGCATATTATTGCATATTTACAATTGCAAAAAACAAGAAATGAAAATCTGAACTTTACAATAGAATGTAAAGTAAAAGAATTTAAGCTTCCAAGGCATAGCATAGAGCCGCTAGTGGAAAATGCAGTAAAACATGGAATCGCCGGGAATGGTAATAAAGGGAATATCGCATTTCGCACCTACATGAGAGAAGAGGGATATGCAATTCAGATTATTGATGATGGAGTT
>CAJOPP010000452.1 GCA_905236365.1 uncultured Lachnospiraceae bacterium | reverse complement strand
ATTGTGCAATGGTCAGGATGTAGCAAAGATTTCTGATACACCGGGAAAGGGAATGTGCAAGAATCCGGAATATGTAGAGTATCTGCAACGATGCATTGACTGGCGAATGAAACATGAGTGAGAATAGGTTGTCCAGGTTGCATCTGATGAGTAACAGTGATGCCAAAGGCTGAGCTGTTACCTTCTTTTTACCGCTTACCGCAAATTGATTCTTTTCTAGTGCTGAGGTTTTTAATTAATTCGACTATAACGCAGAATACTTTTTTGAGAATGCAGGCAAGTTATTAGTCGGGTTAATTAGAAATCGTTATACTTGGTGCACTGATGCTTTTTCGTATGTGCTATCAAGAAAATAGACAAGCGGTTACTGTTCAGACGTACGCCACACTCGGTGACTGTTTACTGGCTAACGAGTGAACTGTAACAGACAAGCGAAACATGAGGATAATTCGGTTGGGTTATACTACTATTTTAGCAGATAATATGATAAAATACTGAAAGAGGCATTTATGTTTGTCTGATCACTGAATTGTGGCCGATAATTGATTTAAAGACTTTGGAGAGGGTCTGTAAACACTACTACAAAATAATATGAGGGAGTTACAATATGATAAAAGCAGATAATCTTTCAATGGTTTATGGAAAAGATTTTAAGGCAGTGGATGGACTGTCGTTTGAAATTAAGCCGGGAGAAATCGTTGGCTTTGCAGGACCAAATGGAGCGGGAAAGACTACGGTCATTAAGATGCTTACCGGAATACTGAAACCAACTCAGGGAAGTGCAATGATAAATGGATATGATATTGTGAAGGAGCCTTTGAAAGCAAAAGAAAGTTTTGCGTATGTAGCAGATAATCCGGATATATTGCTTCAGCTTACTGGAATTGAGTATATCAATTATATTGCGAATCTTTATAAAGTACCTGTGAATCAGAGACAAGAACGTGTATACGAGCTGGCAGAACGCTTTGGCATTAAAGAATCATTGGGAATTCCCATGCGGGAGTATTCCCATGGCATGCGGCAGAAAACAATGGTTATTGCGGCTCTGATTCATAATCCACCGGCATGGATTTTGGACGAACCTATGACGGGACTGGATCCTACTGCTGCCTATGAGTTAAAACAGATGATGAAGGAGCATGCTGCAAAGGGGAATGCAGTTCTTTTCTCTACGCATGTGTTGGAGGTGGCTGAAAAATTATGTGACAGGATCATGATTATTGATCATGGAAAGAATCTGTATCAAGGTACGGTAGAAGACTTAGAGGCACAACATCCCGGCAAAGATCTGGAGGCTGTTTTTATTGAAATGATTAGTGGCAGCACAAGTGAAAAAGCTGAGTCTGTAAAGGATTAAGAGAGAGGTGATGAAGATGAATAACACAGGTATTCGATCCCTCATACAAATGTTTCAGAAAAATTCCGATATGCAGCTTCCAGAAAAAACTGCCTATCGGGTACTTGCAACCATAGCTGTTTTGGGGATTATGATTCCCTGCACTGTAATAGTTGGATTTATCAGCTATGTGATGACAGAGGCGTTGATGGAAGTGGGTAATCCTGGAGGAGGTATGCTTTTTGAGATGCAGATTCTTTCTGCATTTTCTATGGTATTCGGAATCATGGTAATTTTTAGTGTGCTTTTCTTTTCGTCGGACAGAGAACATTTTGTCACACTGCCGATACCCAGTCATCATTTGATGATAGCTAAATTCATATATGCATATGTGGCAGAAAGTATTATGGAATTTTTGATATTAGCAGCAGTCTTTCTGGGTTATATTATAGCAGTCGCTAGAAATATCGGTCTTGGAGTGGCTCTGCATCCGGTGTCTTTGATCGCTTCAATACTGGGAACTATTTTGATACCATTGGTTCCGCTGATTTATTGTGCTATTTTTAGTCTGATTCTCATGTCGGTCTTAAGTAGAGTAAAGAATGAAAAGATATTCTACCACATGTCTTCTGCATTCCTACTGCTATTTACGGCACTTTTCGTATATTCGTTGCGGGGAATAGGAGAGATTAATATAGAGAATTATGTGGAATCATTGGGAAGTGGGGATAATCTGTTTCTTCGGACGTTAAATATTATATTCTTCCCTGTTCCATGGCTGTCTGAGGCAATCAGTAGAGGAAGCATTCTTTATTTGCTACTGTACCTTGTTGGAAATGCTGCATTAGTGGTCATTTTGTATTTTCTTGGAAAAGTCCTTTACCAAAAAGGACTTTATACGGCGGCATCTCTTGGTTCTTCGAAGAAGGCAGGAATACAAAGCAGAGATTTGCAGGAGGCATCTCCGTTTAAAGCAAGTCTGCTTAAGGAGTTTAGAATTATACTTCGTACAAGAGCATTTTCAGGGAATACAGCCTATATTAATATCATTTGGCCGTTAGGCACGTTTTTATTATTTCATTTTATGAAGGATAAAGGTGTAGTTGCAGAATTGATTCATACCTACCAATCAGGAGGAGACAGATCAAATATGATTCTGGTTATGCTGGTCATCGCCATTGCATTGATTGCTTCTGCATTGAATTCATTGGCATCGACGGCTTTTACAAGAGAGGGACAGCATCTTAGCCTGATCAAGTTTATACCGGTTCCGTATGAGACACAGATGTATGCGAAGGCAGCAGTTAGTCTGATTTTTACTTATCCGATGTTGTTGTTGACCGATATTATTATATGTGCTTATGTGGGAGCATCTGTGGCCAAGGGATTGTTATATGCCATCTTTATGTTGTTAGCTAATACGATTGCCATTGTTATAGGGATGATATTAGATAGTTCGGCTCCTTATAAAGAATGGAGTGATGAGTATCGTGCTTTGCGAGGTAATCTGAATGTTTTTTTCAATATGGCAATTATGATGCTCATTTCTTTGGGTGTTATTGTAATCGGACTTCTTCTTTATGAACTGTTGGCGTTGCCAATTGAGGTGTATTTTATCGTGATGTTTTTTGTTCTTACCGGCCTGGCGGTAAGACTGGTGATCGTAGGAAAAAAGCGGATTGTTGAGAATATGGAAAGAATGAATTAATGGGCCGAGGCTTCATAAAGGAAGTTCTCTGATCGGATATTTTACAGATTCTGAGGATTACAGACTGATTGAGGACTTCTTACCAATACGTTTGAATTGTATTGATAACCTGATAGTATGATGTCGGGGTTAAAACTATGCTTCACAAAGTATATTTGTCAAGTTGCACATACAATATAGCATTGGAACGTTCAGCCTGACTGAATGGAAATGCATATTGTATGTGCAACTTGATGTGCTGAGGGATAGTTTTAATATTTGAGAATCTTATACCCAAATAGAGAATTGGTTGTGGGTGGTAACTTTGGTATGGAATATTCCGTGTTATTTATGATTTCGAAAGTATGAAACACATGTTAATATGTAGGAATCATTTATCCGGTTTTGCTGTCTGGATGATACTTTCAAACACTGAAATTAATTCTTCATCCGTTATATTATCATTGACTGAAAATTGACCGGCAAACCGTTGATTATCATCAAGACCCGGTGTGTTAATCACAAAACAATGGCTTTCTCCAATATCTGCCCGAAAATAGGCATACTGTCGACCGTTTTTCTCAATCTGT
>CAJOPP010000451.1 GCA_905236365.1 uncultured Lachnospiraceae bacterium | reverse complement strand
TCGATTCCGGATGTGTTCTCATCTTCCGATGGCTTTTGCTCTTTCTCCTTGTCGATTCCGGATGTGTTCTCATCTTCCGATGACGATTGCTCTTTCTCCTTATCGATTTCGGATGTGTTCTCATCTTCTGATGACTTCTGTTCTTCCTGCTTGTTCTCTCCGCCTGTAACCGGTTCTTCCACAACTGTTTTCTCGCTAATCACAATCGTAAATTCTTTCGTTACAGTGCCGGCATCATTCTTTGCGGAAACTGTAAATTGATAAGTACCAATTGCCTTCGGTGTACCGGAAATCACTCCCTTTGCCTGATCCAGAACAAGTCCGTCCGGCAACTCACCGGAAGCAATACTCCACTCGATTGGATTGGTACCGGTTACTGCAAGTGTCTTACTATAAACTGTGTCAACCTCGCCATTGTCAAAGGTAGTTGTTGTAATAACCGGAGCCTTCGGCTCTACTGACTTCGTCTCTCCTTCTACCCGGACTGTCAGGGTAGCCTTATCACTACCGACCGTTACATCCACAAGTGCCGCACCCGGAGCCAACGCCGTAACAACTCCGTCTGCACTGACCGAAATAACATCTGTCTTCACATCATTTTCTACATTTCTGACAGCAAATGTCGCTGAAGATGATCCTACTTCAATCGTCACCTGGTCTCCAACCGCTGCAGTCCAATAATATGGTGAAATCGTTATACTGCCTTTAGAAGGGAAATCCGGTTGTGTGCTGGTTTTGTCTACCGGAGTAAGTGAAAGATCTGTACCTTTTATTTCCGCAAGCGACGGATATTTCTTATCCGCATCATCCAACGGACTGGATGGTACCTTTCCATTTTTGACCCCGTCATAAACCATATTTAAAAGACTTTCCGGTTTGTTGTTGAGATTATCCTGACCAAGTTCCCAGATAAATGCTCCACCGTATTCCGTACCGCCAAGGTAAGCCTTCTGCTGTGTTGTTCTCTTCCACGCATCCAGTCTTGATTCCCCGGCATTTGTATCAATCGTAACATTTGCACCGGAATTTTGCAGGTAATAAGCATAACCTACACCGCCATCCCAGCCACCGCCTTGTGTGTAATAATAGAAAGGAATTCCTACATTGATCTTGTCTGCCGGCACACCGATTTCTGTATAATGGTCGAGCAGCTGATAAGCATGCCACATCGGAGCATGATCGACTTCACCAATTCCAATCTTCTCGCCATTTCTGTTATACTGACAGTCATAATTCATCACATTCAGAAAATCATATTTTGCATATAGTTCTTCTTCATCTTCGATCAGGTCAGAGAACCACGGATGCAATGCCATTGACATTTCCAATCCTCTCGCATCAATTCCATCCCGCAGAAGCTCTACAAACTCATTATATCCCTGCCAGAACTTTACATCATCCGTCTCGGCATCCATATCCACGCCGTCAAATCCAAATTGATCCACCACCTGGAAAATACAATTTACAAGATATTCCCGGCTGTTTTCATACCAGAATGGCAATGAATCCTGAATAAAACCACCATCGCCACCACCGACAGAGATAAATACCTTTGACCCGGCAGCATGGGCTTTGTCTACAATAGACTGCACTTCATCCGTGGTCCATCCACCGGTACCATCTGCCATTTTACCAAAGTCCCAACCATCCTTTGTATAACGAAGGAAGGCAATAATAACATAGTCCAGTTTTTCATAATCAATATTATTGACATCAGTATTACGCCACCAAGGAAGATATCCGATTACACGTTTGGATGTTCCCGGTTCTTTATCGTAATCCTCCTTCACTGCAGACTTTTCATTTACCACAATGGATAACTCTTTTTCCGCCGAACCTACGGTATTCGTTGCCTGCACCTTAAATACATAGGTACCAGCCTCCTCCGGTGTTCCGGAAATAGCACCGGTTGTACCATCCAACGTCAATCCGGTTGGAAGTGCACCAGCAATGATACTCCAGGTAACCGGTCTGGTACCTCTGGCAGTAAGTGATTTACTATACTTCACACCCACTTTTCCATTTGCCATGGAATCAACGGAAATGGTCGGAGCCGTTGGAACTCCATGCTCTTCACACTCTGACAACACCGGATTTTTGGACGGTGTAATCGTCACACCGGAATCCAATGACCACATATTACCGTTTACACCGGTCGGAGTTTCTCCGTTACCACCCCAGCGTGCTACCCAGACCTGTCCGTTATAGATAACGCGATCACCACTGCTGTAATGCTGACTTGCATTGTATTCCGGAAAATCCGGCAAAGCAGAGGTTCCCGGAGTCGTAACCGACAAGGTAGTTGGTCTGCTCTCTGCACCATCCGGATCAATCGCTACTACTTTGAACTCATATGTATAACCGGATGTAAGATCGGATACAACACAACAAGTGTTAGTTGTCTGCACACTTCCAATGCAGATATTGCCATAATATACCTTATACTCTGATGGATTCCACGATGTCGGTGCATCCCACTCTAAATGTACGGATGATTCCGTCAGATCATCCGCTGCCAGACCCTTTGGTCCTTCATATTCCGAAGGATATGTAAAATATGATGCGATTGCCGGTAAAAGAGCATATTCCTTATCCTCATCCCGAACACAATCTTTTGTGACATCCCAGATCATCACTCCGCCATAGTCAGAGTTCTTAACAAACTCTGTTTTCTTCAAAAGAGTTGCCCGGCTGTTGAATTCTACTTTAAAATTCTCTCCCGGATGGGTTTTATTATACTCACCGGAAATATCAATAGAATCCTTTGTCAGGAAATCCTCATTACCCATTGCCTTACAGAGCTGTACAACCTTTGCATAATCATAATCACAGTTCCATGCCACACGACCATCTGTACTGTATCCATAAAATGGAAGTCCAACTACCATTTTTTCATGTGGAATACTCTGGTATGCATAGCTCTTGAGCTGATTCATAGTCCAATCATAATCGGCCACGTTATCCACACCGCTTCCATTCTGATCATACGTCATGACATTATAAAAATCAAAATAGTCTGCATTGGTCCCAAGGTTTTCCAGGATGTATGGTGCAACTGCAATTGAAAGTGATTTCTTACGTTCCTTCAAATCTGCTGACAACTGCTTTAACATTGCAGAATACTGCTCCTTGTCAACATTCGATTCAATATCCATATCAATACCATCAAATCCATAGTCATCCAAAAACTTCAATATTTGATTATAGAATGACGTACTTCTGGCTTCTGAAGCAAAAAATTTATATCCACCATTCGCCCCTCCACCGACAGAGAGGATACATTTTACATTGTTCTGATGACAAAGTTCAATGATTCGGCGAATATTTGCATCCGTCATATCAGAAATAACCCATTCCGGAACATCCGAAGTTTTCTCCTTCGGTCCCATAAATGACACATTCAAATGTGTCAGAGAAGAATAATCAATCTTCTCAATGTTATCTGTTAAAGAAAGTCCTACCGTTGAAATACTGTCGGCCGGACGGTCTTCTGCCAGAAAATATCCAACAATACGCTTTTCATAATTGTCACCATCATTTGTCTGTGCAAAAGCCACAGATGGGACCAGCATACAGAAAGACACGATTGCTGTCATCCATATCAGTGACAGAATGTGTCCCCATTTTTCCTTTTGTTTCATATACATGAAACCTCCTTTTTTCTCCTACGTATGGTTGAGCAGAATCCCGGGACTCATGTGATAACACATCAGCTTCGAAATCCATTTTACCAAAACGTAATATTTTAATCTCAATCACCCTTCCTGTGCAAAAAATAAATGCTAATACACCTCCTTCCCCATCTGAATTTGCAAGAAAAGCAATATATCAAAGACGATTATTAAATGCAAAATTCAAATGGATAATGTAATCACCCTTGATCTTCTACGTCGAGTGGCATACTCAACACGACTAAATTATTTTATATTCTAAAAACGTTTTATGTCAATGTTTTCCTTTGGTTGATTACATGCAAGAATATACAATTTATTACTGTTCAGACGCCACCGAGTGTGGTATATGTTGTTCTAAACTTTTTGTTATATAACCGGAAAGAGATGTCAGACAAGCTTAAGTGCATTCCGCGGAGCGTTTTTGCTTTATAGGAGACGAAGTTTCCTATCAGGATTAAGGCAAAAAAAGATAGAGCCAATCGACTCTACCCTTGATTCCACTCCCTCATGCCCACTCATGAATTACGGTTTCAAGATCGGCTCCGGCTTTCAGCCGGGCTGCCATTTTCTGGGCAGGATTCTGTTGCTGCCGGATTCGTTCATAGAGCGGGGCTAAATATTGCTCCTCGTCAAACCCACGCTCCTTCAATCCGCTTTGGGCCAGATCCACAATCTGTCCAGCCAGACAATACAATTGCTCTTTGTCCACAAAAGCAGGAAGTTCCTGTTTCACAAACAGTCTCCGAAGCTCTGTAGCTGAGTAGCCATGATGATAGAGTACATGATCCTCCTGAAGGAGTTTATCCAATTCCGGTAACTTTTTTTTCAATCCAAGATGGAATGCAGCTACCGTCATCACATCTGCAATTGGCTGACAACACACACTTCGAAACTCAACCGTACCCCGGAATGTCAGATCTACAAATTTAAAAGTTCTAAGATATTCCAGATCTTCCAATGCAGGTTCAAAAGTAATCTCATGATAAGTGCCATCTTCATAATATTCTCCTACAACCGAATCCCGGGCAAAATATTCCATCACCGGAACCGGCGGAAAATTAATGTATTTTCCGTCTTTTTCCACACAATACATGCTGGTAGACTCGATATAGGATTGCAGATCCTCAATTGTTTCGAAATCAATATCAAACATTCCGATATTATGAGGATTGATCCCATGGGTACTGTTTTCCCAAAACATATCTCTGCAGCATGCCAGTTCCTCATGCTCCCCTGTCAGAACAGAGTTATTGAATAACAATGCCTTCACGGGTTCTAATCTGGAGAAAGCACGAATCGCCACTAAAAGTTCTTCATAATCCACATCCAGTTGTACCTGTGATGCACTGGAAAACATCCCGTAATTGGGATACTCATGGAAGTACATCGGCAAATCCTTATATTGGGGATACGAACTCAGATGATGAAACAACATGCGATAACGACCATTGGGAATCGGAACATTGCGGTTATAATTGCGATACGGATTCACCCCCATACCGGACAGTGTATAGTGGGATTTGTTCAGTTCCTGTTGAATATAGGTATAATAATCCTGAAACCGTTCATACAGTCTATGCAGATTCTTTTCTTTTCCCAATGACAATTCCAGATTATTGTAAGAACAGTCATAGGACAGAATATCTCCGGTTTCCGGATTTTCCAAAGCGTTTACATTGCCTTCCTCATCACGACTCACTACCCGAAACCGGAAATGTTCTTGAAAACGTGTCGTCAGAGCATGGATCTTATCAAAATCCACTGCCTGTTTTTCCAGATTGATGATCGGCATTTCCAC
>CAJOPP010000450.1 GCA_905236365.1 uncultured Lachnospiraceae bacterium | reverse complement strand
GCCTGACTGAGTGGAAATGCATATTTTATGTGCAACTTGACGAAGCAAAACCAAAATGCATAGTTTTGACCCCGACATCATGACATTAGGGCTGAACAGATACAAGACAGCATGGTGCTGATGCACATTCCGGTATGCCTGTCTCATAATAAAATATACGTTTTCATACGCATCTCGCAGTTAATGCGAGATACTACCTAAACAATTACATTTTCTTTTCATAATTTTACATTTGTTGAATAATTATCATTTTTTCTTTCCATACTATAATCGTAAATTAATAAAAAGGAGAACAAAAAAATGAGTCAGTTATCAGAAAAAGAATTATCTTCACTCGGCGAATTGTTATCAGAAGAAGAATTGCTGGTAAAGAAATTCCAAATGTTAGCAGATCATGCTACCGATTCCACAGTCAGAAATGAGATGGAAGAAATCTCAAGAAGACACCAGTCACATTTTAACCAGCTTTATAATCATTTGAGTTAAGGAGAATATCATGGAATATCAAGAAAAAGAAATATTAGGCGATGCTTTAGCTACCCAGAAAAATGCAACCAATCTGTTCAACACCTGCTCTAATGAATGCGTACACGAGGAACTTCGTTCTACCATGTTAGACATTCTTGCTGATGAACATTCTATGCAGCAGGATGTATTCTGCTCAATGCATGAAAAAGGCTACTATCCAACTCCGGATGCCGCTCAAAACAAGATTGATGAGGCAAAACAACGATTCTCTTGTTCCTTTAAAACAGTATAATACGTTTTCAGAAATTCACGGGGTTTGTCCCTGTGAATTTCTCTTTACTCCTTGTCTTTTTTTATTTTACAGTATATTTATTTTGATACATTTTCCTATCTGCACGCCTTATTGTATCATCAATGTCATAATCCAACTGACTGTTATAATGAGTATAACCACATGCAATCTGCATATATATCAGTTCCTTTTGCATTAAACTCTTTTTCCAGCTTAAATATCCCCTTTTGCTCTATCAGTGATAAATTCACAAACGAAATATATATAATCACTAGAAATCCTTGAAGCAAAAACACTATACTTTGCAGATCCGTTGTTTTCTATATACCAATAAGTACAGAAAACATGCCAAACCAGATCAGTCTACGTCTTCTGCTGCATTCTTATTGTTATAAACTCCATGATTTAAAAAATTTAAACCTGCCAATATAATAAGAAAACATAGGTAACTGTTCAGAGTCAAAGAGAAGTTTAGCCCCAAAATGGCTCTGAACAGTTACTGTTATTTTTAATATTTTGAGCAACGGAATTGAAGCTCCTCCCATCGTCTGTCCACTTCCTCCTGGAACTGCACAATCAAATCTTCATTTCCCTTTTTAAATAAGTGTTTAAATCTTCCCTGTGGACGCAAGAAATCCTCAATCGGAAGTTTCTTCTTTGGCTCATAGTTCAGAATCCACTTGCCATGATCAACCTCAAATAATGGCCAATAACAGGTCTCAACACCCAATTTACAAATTTCCATAATATCCTCTGTAGGATACCTCCATCCTCTTGGACATGGTGCCATAACATTCAGGAAACAAGCACCTTCTGTATAGATTGCCTTCTCAGCTTTTGTATGCAGATCTTTAAAGTTTCCCAGTAATGTAGACTGTCCTACATAAGGTACGTCATGTGCTGCAATGATGGAAGCCAGATCTTTACGGTTCTGCATCTTACCATTGGACTCACTACCGACTGGCGTTGTTGTTGTATCTGCATACATTGGTGTAGCAGAAGAACGCTGAATACCCGTATTCATATATGCACCATTGTCATAACAGACATAAACAAAATCATGGTTACGCTCCATCGCACCAGATAGCGACTGTAGACCAATATCATAAGTACCACCATCTCCACCAAAGGTAATAAATTTATAGGTATCATCAATCTTACCTTTTCTCTTTAACACATTATAAGCGGTCTCCACACCACTCATAGTAGCACCGGCATTCTCAAACGCATTGTGAATATAACTATCCTCATATGCTGTATATGGATACATAAAGGTAGATACCTCCAAGCATCCTGTCGCATTACCAATCACTGCTTTGTCGCCCTCATGCAAAGCACGAAGTACTGCACGTACTGCAATCGTTCCACCACAACCGGCACACATTCTATGTCCAGGAGCCAGACGTTCCGGTTTGCTCATTTCCTGCTTAAAATTGTAACTCATCTTCCTTTGCTCCTTTCCTAACCTCTAAGTCCTACATAACGATATTCTTTAAATTCCTTACCATCTTTGTCATATGCTTCCAGATCTTTAAATATCTGCTCTGCCTCTTCTACCGTAAAGTCTCTCCCACCCAATCCATAGATTAAGTTAAATGCCTTTACATCCTTTGCATAATCATATAACGCAGCTTTTACTTCTGCACCTAAAGGACCGCCTTTTCCGCGGAAGCCCTCACTTCGATCCATAATTGCAACTGTTTTACAGTTTGAAAGTGCTTTTGCAATCTCTTCATCCGGGAATGGACGGAATACCCGAAGTTTCAAAAGCCCCACCTTCATTCCCTGTTCTCTTAGTGCATCTACTGCATCTTTTGAAGTGCCCGCTGCAGAACCAATTATCACAAATGCATAATCCGCATCTTCTAAGCGATACTTTTCAAAAAAACCGTAACTTCTTCCAGACACTTCGCCGTACTCTTTGCCAATCTCCAAAATCACTTTCTTCGCATTATTCATGGCCGTATTCTGTGCCATTTTGGTCTCCATATAATAATTCGAAACTGCATACGGTCCAAGTGCCATCGGCTGTTCTGCATTTAATAGATAATTCTCCGGTTCATACTCTCCCACAAAATTCTTCACCTTATCATCTTCCAGCAACTCTATATTTTCCACCGCATGACTGGTGATAAAACCATCCTGACAGATCATAATCGGAAGTCTGACATCTTTATGCTCTGATATACGATACGCCTGGATAAAATTATCATATACTTCCTGATTATTCTCAGCATAAATCTGAATAAATCCCGTGTCTCGTGCACCCATGGAATCCGAATGATCACAGTTAATATTGATTGGACCGGAAAGTGCTCTGTTCACAAGACATAGAGCCAATGGCAAACGATTAGACGCTGCAACATATAATTCTTCCCACATCAATGCAAGTCCACAGGATGAAGTAGCAGTAAGTGCTCTTGCTCCAGCCGCAGACGCTCCAATAGTAGCACTCATAGAACTATGCTCACTCTCTACCGGAATAAAATCCGTATCCATCTCACCATTCGCAATATAATTAGCAACATACTGCGGAATCTCCGTTGACGGTGTAATTGGAAATGCAGGCATAACATCAGGATTCACCTGCTTGATTGCATAGGAAATGGCTTCATTTCCTGATAAACGTTCTCTTATTGCCATCTTACTGTCCCTCCTTCATGGAAATCGCTTCAAACGGACATACCTTTGCACAAATTCCACAACCCTTGCAGTGGTCATAGTCAAAATCTTCTCTCTTACAATCTGTAACAGGAATGGAACTATCCGGGCATACCGGTACGCACAATAAACATTGCTTGCATTTTTCACTATAAAAGACCGGAGTCTGTGTTCTCCATTCTCCTGTGTTGAACATTCTGGAAGTACCGGCACCATAGATTTGATTTCCTACTGTCAGGTCCTGCCAATTGCTCTTCTCTGTAATCTTTGTAATATCTGTAGCTGCCATTTACTTCACCTCCCCGATCGACGCTTCATACTGTTCCACTGTCTCATACGCCATATGTAATGCCTGCAGATTTCCCTCGACTACCTCTGGTTTTTTCGCAAATTTATGTTTGTAAGAGTTTTCCATCTCCCGGAAGAAATCCTCTTTAGTCATAACTTTACTGATTGCAACAATCGCTGCAAGCATTGGAGAATTCGGAAAATACTTTCCTAAACATTTTTCCGAAATTTCTCTGGCATCAATCGTATAAACTCTGCCAGAATATCCCTTCAGAAATGACTTTACTTCCTCCACATTCTTCGTTGTGTTGATCACAATAGCTCCTTCTGCCTTAAGTCCTGCTGTCACATCTACACTTTCTAACAAGGTCTCATCTACAACTACCACATAATCAGGATCGTAAATATTTGAATGTACGCGAATTGGATTCTCACTGATTCTATTATACGCTGTAATTGGTGCACCCATTCGTTCCGGACCATATTCCGGAAATCCCTGCACATGCTTACCTGTCATAAACGCAGCATCTGCTAACATCAATGCTGCCGACTTAGCACCCTGACCGCCCCGGCCATGCCATCTGATTTCTACTGTGTTCTTCACTTGTCTTTACACTCCTTATTTCGTAAAACTTGTACATAGTATCACTCTGCTGCATAATTGATTAACTTTATCAAAAACACAACACACAATCCGTATTATAGGTGTTGTGGTTCAAAAAGTAAAGCAAAATATCAAAAAGATTTATCCATGTTTTTTAAATCGGTAACCAATTCCTCTTACTGTCTCAATCCACTCTGCATCTTCCTCTAACTTTCCCCTAAGACGTTTCATATAAACTGAAAGGGTATTATCATCTATAAAATTATCTTCCGAGTCATAAAGACGCTCCAATAACTGATTTCTTGTCAGCACCATTCCTTCATTCTGTATCAATTCCCTTAACAGCCGAAGTTCACTCGCAGTACAATCCACCGCCTGATTATCACATAGTAGTCGAAATTCTTTGAATAAAAATTGATGTTTTCCAAAAATATACTGTTCCTGCTCCTCTCGTTGAGTATATTTTGCCCGTCTGATATTGGCAGCTATTCTTGAAAGCAACTCTTTTAAACGATAAGGCTTGGTCACATAATCATCCGCCCCCAGTTCCAATCCCTGCACAATATTGGGTTCTTCTCCCACTGCAGTCAAAAAAATGATTGGAACCTGCTGATTGTTAGATCTTATTTCTTTGCAAAAGTCATATCCATTTCCATCCGGCAACATAACATCCAACAAAATCAAATCCGGATTCTTTTCTAAAGCCTCTCGTGCCTGTTTTATATTGCAGGCCCGTATTACCTCATACCCTTCTGCCTTCAGTGCAAAATCTGTCCCCATTGCCAAAGCAAAATCATCTTCTATTAATAATATCTTATCCATTCTACTAATACGCTCCATATCCTAAACTCGTAGCAGTCATCACTCGAACATACCTTTACTTTGTTTACTCGCATCAGCCACCAGACAAAAGTTACCACTTTCTAAAAAATTCAAACTATCAGTGAAAACTTTTCCATTACAGTGTATCATATAATTCCAAATGACAACAAGGGCTGAACTTAACGTCCAGCCCCCTCGTTTGTCTCTTGACAACTATAAACAAATAATCTAAACAAGTTACCAGAATTTTTACCAAAAGTGCCGTTTGAAAATTAAGCAAACAGCGAGCTACATGCAAAATATTTGCAAGGGGCTATCGGATAAAAAACAGATAAGCTGCTCCATTTAATTATTTACAGTTTCAAATTATTAATACTTATATACACTGACCGATCTTTTACCAAATGCGATTGCACTTTCGTGAGTAGCAAAGAAAATATCAATGTGATTACCAACAACTCCACTTCCACAATCCTCTACTGTATAAACTACTCCATCAATAACAACCTGCGTACCAAACGGTAGTATACTTGTGTCCGCCGCAATCGTCCGTCCTTCGGTAGGAACCGTCCCACTTGCTGTTCGATTGTGACCACAACTACACTGTGAACATCCACAATATGCTGTAATCGTGAATGTTCCAAGACATTCCCCCGATTCAGTTGCCGTAACCGGTGTAGTCGTTGCACCACTGTAAGACGTACTATCGCTTGCACTGCTATTCGATGTGGTATTTGAAGATGTATTAACATTCTCACTTGTCTTCACTGCCTGTGTTGCTGCCTGTCTTGCAGCTTCTTCTGCAGCTTGTCTTGCAGCTTCCTCTTCAGCCAAACGTCTAGCTTCTTCTGCCCTGCGTTCTAATTCCTCTGCAGATACTGCAACCTCATAT
>CAJOPP010000449.1 GCA_905236365.1 uncultured Lachnospiraceae bacterium | reverse complement strand
GTTATAATGAGCCATGCGGCAGACGCATGCTTGCATGCAGGCGGCCATATGGCGAATGACATCACTGAGCCAAAGGCGTGTCCGGCTGTTTTTAGAAAATGAATAAAGGAGTACAATATGAAAGTGAGAAGGCAGAGATGGCAGTTTTTGTTCCTTGCAGTCCTGTTTATATTGGGAGGAAGTATGATGTCTTCCTTTTTTGCACAGGCTGCAGGCGGAGATAGTGTCAGTAAGAAAATCACAAAGAAAAATCAGAATTTTACAGTGAGTGCAGAGTATGGAATCGATGGATATGTTGAATATGATAATTATGCACTTGTACGGGTGACGGTGAAGAGCACTGAGAATTTTACAGGAACAGTACGTGTGATTCCGGTTGTGGAGGATAATAGTCAGAAGGTAATTGCATATGGAGAGGACATTGCACTTGCCGCAGGAGAGGAAAAGACTTTTTCCTTTGTTTTGGCGATGAACAGTTCTTCACAGGTAAAAATAGAGATTATGAATGAGAATAACAAGATTGTCTATGGAGAGACTGATACATTAGCCATGAGCTATGGGGATAATGTTTTAGTGGGAATCCTAAGTGATGATTACAGTGCACTCAACTATTTTGATGCACTACAGGAAATCACTGATTATGAGACGATATCGAATATATTGGAGTTGTCATTAGATAATTTCCAAAGTAGCAGTAGTGCACTTTCTTTACTTCAGTATATTATTATTGATAATTTTGATACTGCGGCTTTTACAGAAGATCAATATACAATTCTGAAAGATTGGGTGAATAATGGTGGGGTATTGATTCTTGGCTTAGGAGCAAATTACCAGAATGTATTACATGTTTTTTCAGATGATTTTATCACCGGTACGTTGGGAACCTTGGAAAAAAAGAATCTAAAATGGAATTTTGAGGAATCAGAAGAGAAGGAAACACAGAATAATAGTCTGCAGCTTTCAGAGAAAACGCAGGAAAAAGAGAATGAAGCGGATACAACAGAAGAAGGACAGGGTGAATCTGGAATAAAAGGACAAGAGGTGGAGGAACAGGAATCACAAAAGGATGTACTGTCGTTAGCAGAAGTAGATGTGATTCCGTTTGATATGAAGGATGCTGAGGAAATGGCAGATTTCTCCGATGACCAGACCGTATTCAGGAAAAATATCGGTGCAGGTGCGGTGGTTGTGATATCTTATGCTCTCGGTATGGAGCCGGTTGCCAGTTATGCGAATCGACAGGATATGGCAGCGGTTCTTCTTCGTGAAGCTGCAACGGAGAAAACATTTGAGGAAAATTTCCGCCAATACCGGTATTATGCTCCCAATAATATTTATAATATGGCAGAATCGGCTGACGGCGGGAAAAGACCGAATATTCTGCTCTATGCGGCACTTTTGTTTTTTTATGTGATTTTGGTAGGACCGGTTTTGTATCTGGTATTAAAAACGGTGAAAAGGAGAGAAAAAATCTGGGTTGCAATTCCGGTGGTGGCTTTGTTTTTTACATTCTGTATTTATCTGACAGGATTTTTATATCGAATCAGGAATCCTTTAGTGAGTACTTTTTCTGTAGTTACGTTGGAAGACAGTTTTATGTCAGAAGAGGTATTTACCAGTGTCACCTGTCCAAAAGCGAAAGATTATACGATTTCGCTGGAAAAAGAATACACCGGATTTCAGAGTAATCCATATATTTATTTTGATAATCTGTTCGCAAATCGCAAAGAGAAGGATGACGACGCGTATTTTGATTATATGGTCAAGAAAGGAAATAATGGAATTGAAGTATTTCTTCATGGCCAGAAGGTTTTTGATAAATATAATTTCAAAGTGACACGGATAGGGGAAAATAAGTTAGGTTCAATTGAATGTGATCTTCATTATTATACGAATGGATTTGATGGAACGATTACGAATCAGACAAATTGTGACCTGACCAATGTGGTAATCAATTTTGAGAATCATTATTATCAGGTCGGTGATATGAAGAAAGGAGAGCAGATTGTTATTGATAAGAGCAAACTGATCGATGCATTGCCGTATGGAACTTTTGAAAGCATTTATAACAATCAGAACACGTTCATTACCAATAGAGAGTCTGAGCTGAAATACCAGATTGATACGACGATGGAATCTAATTATGTGGATACAAAAAAATATAATCATGGGTGTATATGGGCGATGATTGAATCTTATCAGCCGGAGATTACGGATTCTTCGGATGTCACGGAGAATGGTTATGGTGTGATTTATCAGACTATGACAGGTGAATATGAAGATACAAAAGGTATTTATTATCCGAATCTTAATGAGATGTATCTGGATGTACAGGGAGATTGCGATTGGTCAAATGGATTAATCTATGAGGGTGCTGCGACGATAACTTATTCCTTTGAAGATTTTCCGGGTATTAAGACATTAGAAGATGTTGATTTTGGTAAGGAGGTTATGCTTTCCTATGGTTCCGCCAAATATGCAGATGTATCTGCTTATAATCCGGAGACGGATGAGTATGAGCCAATCTTTACGGAGAGCAGTATTCTAAGTGGGGAAGACTTAAAAAAATATGTCAGTGGCAATATACTGATCTTACGGTATACATCGGACAGTATGTATGAATGTTATATGCCGAGGATTGTGGCAAGGGGGGATGAGTAATGTTAGAAATACAGAATTTAACAAAACGATATGGCAAATTTCTGGCTTTGGATAACTTAAACCTCCATATTGAAAAAGGCGAGATTTTTGGCTTTGTGGGACCAAATGGTGCAGGAAAGACAACTACGATGCGGATTGTCTGTGGATTGTTAAAGGCAAGTAGTGGTGTGGTAATGGTGGATGGAATTAATGCATTGACCAATCCGGATGATATTAAGCGAAAAGTGGGATATGTGCCGGATTTCTTTGGAGTATATGACAATCTGAAGGTGATGGAATATATGGAATTCTATGGTTCCATGTATGGAATGGACAAACAAGATGTGGATGAGGTAACTGAGGGACTTTTGGAATTAGTCTCCCTGGCAGATAAGAAGGAGGAGTTTGTGGATACTCTTTCAAGGGGAATGAAGCAGCGTCTCTGTGTAGCGAGAGCCTTGATTCACAATCCGGATCTTCTGATTCTGGACGAACCGAATTCCGGTCTGGATCCGCGAGCCCGTTTTGAGATGAAAGAGGTGCTGAAAAATCTTGGGTCCATGGGAAAAACCATCATTATCAGTTCCCACATCCTGCCTGAACTGGCAGAGATGTGTACCAGTATTGGGATTATGGAGCATGGAAAACTAATCCTCAGCGGAAAAGTAGATGAGATTATGCAAAAGTCCGTTGGCGTACAGCCGATCCGAATCAAAGCTTTTGCTTCTGAATATGAAGACGCAGAGGAAGGTAAGGAATATATTACGACTGTCCTGAAAGAACAACCGAAGGTCAGTAAGGTAATCCATACGGAGGATGAGATTTTAGTTACTTTTGCAGGAGATGAGAAAGAGGCAGCCTTCCTTCTAAAGGAGTTGTTTGCCCATAACATCTTAGTCAGCAATTTTTACAGAGAAAAAGAGGATCTGGAATCTTTATTCCTCGAGATTACAGGAGGTGACAATGAATGAAAAAGAGATTGAGAATGAATCCGATTCTAAAAAAAGAGCTGATGGTGGGTTCAAGGAGTATCAAAATGTCAATGGCGATTTTTGGAATCAATGCCATTCTGACATTGATCGTGATCATAGTGATGGCAACCCTCAATTATACTGCAGAATTTTCCGGATATGAATATTCATCCCTTCTTTGGCTGTTTCCAATTCTGGGGTGTGCTGAGTGTGGATTGATCAGTCTGATTGTACCGATTATTACGTCGGGTTCCATATCCGGTGAACGGGAGAGACAGACTCTTGATATTATGCTGACAACACCGCTATCTCCGTTTTCCATCGCTGTGGGAAAACTTGCTTCAGCCATGGCTGTTGTAATGATGTATATGATATCAAGTATTCCGATTCTGGCAATTTCATTTGTATTGGGAGGAATGAGCTGGTGGGCTCTTTTAGGTCTGCTGGGCATGTTATTTTATCTTGGAATATATGTCGGGAGTATCGGAGTATTTTGTTCCAGTGTGGTGAAAAAATCCATTATGGCAACCGTTCTGACAATAATGATTGGAATTTTGATTATAGTCATTACAATGTCAATTTTTTATGGCTGGCAGGGAATCCTTACGTTTCGGTCAATGAAATACGGAACTCCTGTGATAATCAATATGGCACCGCTCTCCCTTATGCTGAATCCGTATTCACCAATCTTTGATTTTATGGTGAGGACAATGTCGAGTTCCAGCATTTACGATATGGTAATTGATACCGGCACGGATCCTAAGATATTACTATTTTTGTATCGGTTCTGGATTCCGATTTCGATGTTTTTGAATCTTCTGATTTCGTTTGGATTTCTGAAATTAGCGGCAGTGAAGATCTGTGCTACAAAAAACCGTAAGCAAAAGAAGGGATGATATCAGTATAGTAGAAAGGATTCATACCCGGGCACCGGAGAACAGATTTGTATCTGTTCAGCTCCGCTGAATAGATATGTCTTACAATTCTGTGCTGAGAGAAAGAATCCAATATTGAAATAGAGGGAAGATTATGAAACAAGGAGATAAGGTTGGGATTGTCTGCTGCTCAAATGGACAGCAAAGATCCTATCAGGAAAAACTGGAAAAATTGCATGACCTGCTATTGCAAATGGGACTTACACCGGTATGGAGCAATTATATTTATGCAAAGGATTCTGCATTTTTCAGTTCTGGAAGAGAGAGGGCAGAAAGCCTGATGCATTTTTTTGAAAATAGGGAAATCAAAGCGATTTTTGATATATCTGGTGGGGATGTTGCAAATGAGATCCTTCCGTATCTGGATTATGATAAGATTGCTGAGAGTGAGCAGATTTTTTTTGGATACAGTGATCTGACTACGGTGATCAATGCTATCTATGCAAAGACGGGAAAAGTTTCCGTGTTGTATCAGATTCGGAATCTTCTCTATGAGCATGGAAAACAGCAGTTTTCAGATGTAAAACATACACTGATCGGTGGAGCAGATGATCTTTATCATTTTCAATATGAATGGGTGCAGAAGGAGCACATGCAGGGAATTGTGGTCGGTGGGAATATTCGCTGTTTGCTGAAACTTGCAGGAACTCCCTACTGGCCGGATATGCATGGAAAGATTCTGTTGCTGGAGAGTTTTCATGGCGGGACAGCCTTGATGACTACATATTTGAATCAGTTACAGCAGATTGGTGTATTGGAGCAGATAGAAGGAATCCTGCTTGGAAGCTTTACAGAAATGGAAGAGAAGGGATATATGCCTTCGATTGAAGAACTGGTGAAACACTATGCAGGTGAGCATATTCCAATTGCAAAGACAAAGGAGATTGGACATGGAAGTGATTCAAAAGGAATCATGATTGGGAAAAAACTTCAGTTGTAGTTGACTTTTTTGAAATAAGAATATCCTTGTGAAGCATAGTTTTGACCCCGACATCATGACATTGGGACTGAACAGATACAATACATTTATCATGTTGGATAAGAAAGGAGATATTTGTTTGGATGACAAAATTCGAAGATTTGTATATCAGGTAAGAGCGAGGTTGAGGGAACAGGTAATCATTGATCAGTTGTTCAGGATGGCAGGAATTGGTCTGATGATTGCCGTGGGTATCTCTCTGCTATCGTTGATCATACCTTTTTTTTATGCGGTGTTGATGGAAGCGGGAGTGATCGGTCTGTCTTTTTTGGTGGGAATGGCAGCAGGAATCCGAAAGACTCCTTCTCCGATGGCTGCTGCTTTAAAGGCAGATGCAAAGGGGCATAAAGAGCGGATTTCCACGGCTTTCTTTTTACAGGGAAAAGAAGATGTTTTCAGTTTGTTACAGAAAAAGGATGCATTAAAGATTCTGGAAAATTTTCAGATTCGAAAGGAATTTCCATTGCGTATAAAAGCAAGACAGGTCATAACGGTTCTGGGGCTGGCACTGATTTTTACCATCAGCAGCATGATTGAAACGCCGGCAAGAACTACGGCAAAGACACGACATGCAGTGCAGAAAGAGGCAAAGGAAGAGATTGCCCGATTGGAAAAGGTGGAAAAAGAGTTAAAGGAAAATGAAGCAATATCAGAAACAGAATTAGAGGCTGTTACGCAGCAGTTAGAAAATGCCAGAAAAGAATTAAAAGAAGTAGATTCAAATGAAGATTTAAAAAAGGCAGAAGAGCGTATAACGAAAAAACTTGAAATGGCGGGTGAGCATTCTGAGAATAAGACGCTAAGTGAAGCATTGAATAAAGCATCCGAGGAAGGCAGAGAAGCTGCAGCCGAGCGTCAGAAGGAGCTGGCAAAGCAAGCACAAGAGGCGATGGAAAAGGCAGAGGATGGAAGCAGACAGGATAAGAAAGAGGCTTGTGAGAAGTTATCTGAACTTGCGGAAAAAGCAGGCGATGAAGCATTAGCGAAGTCTGCTCAATCCTATAAAGATTCAAATTATTCCATGAATGATTACCTGAATGCAAAGAATGCGTTAAACAATACACTTGCAAATTTGTCAGAGAGTCAGAATGCATTTGCACAAAATTCTGCAAATGATCAGACGGACAATGGCTTATCCCGGCAAAGCAGCAATTCTTCTGCGAAGAATACGCAGAATCAAAACGGAAATAATCAGAATAATAACAATGCAAATGTCAGTGCCAATGCCACGCAGAACAATGCACAGAACTCCGGTAGTCAGAACCAGCAGGGAGAAGGGCAAAATGGACAAGACAGTCAGAGTCAGTCAGGAAATGGTCAGGGCTCTGGTTCAGGAAATGGTCAGGGCACCGGTTCGGGAAATGGCAATCAGGGAAATGCATCTGGCGGTGGTTGGAATTATGGAAGCAAAGAAGGTCAGGAAGGTGCTGCAAAGCTGAACGAGAATGTTACGATACCGGATGGTGAGCTTGGAAATGATGAAAATCTGACCGGGAAAGCCAATGGCAATGATAGCAGTAACATGGCAAAATCCAGTCAGGCACAGACCTGGTCAGGGAATAAGGTCAGTTACGGGGAAGTATCCGGGGAATATAAGGAGAAAGCTTATAAGAAAGTAAATGGAGCCAGTTATCCGGGAAAACTGAAGGATAAGATCCGGAATTATTTTGATGGACTGAATTAGAAGGATTCTTTACTGCTTGAGAAGCAGCAAGGTATGGATAACATCTACGGAAGTGATGCCGATTTGAATCCGGCACGCAAGACTCGCAAGTGAGTTTTTATAAGATAGTGATAAAAGGAGAATATTATGATAGATGAAAAAACATTACAGGAAATGATTGAGAAAGTAAAAGCTTGTGAGGCTGAGATTGGAAAGGGAATTATCGGACAACGTTCGATCATACGGCAGGTGATATTGGCAATTCTTTCGGATGGTAATGTATTGTTGGAAGGGGTGCCGGGACTTGGTAAGACGGAGCTGGTGAAGGCAATATCCAAAGTGTTTTCCACCAGTTTTTCCAGAATACAGTTTACACCGGATTTGATGCCTGCTGATGTGACCGGTACGAATCTGATTATTAAGGAGGAAGGAAATAATGTGTTTCAATTTGAGCCGGGACCGGTATTCGCAAATATTGTATTAGCGGATGAGATTAACCGTGCTACACCGAAGACGCAATCCGCTTTGTTAGAAGCGATGCAGGAGAAGACGGTAACAGTGGGAAAGAATACTTATGAGATGCCAAAACCGTTTATGGTATTAGCAACCCAGAATCCCATTGAGAATGAGGGAACCTATCCGTTACCTGAGGCACAGTTGGATCGTTTTCTGTTTAAACTGTTGGTGGAATTTCCGACAAAAGAAGAATTAAAAGAGATTATGGATATTACGGTCACAAACCGGAAAGTAGAGTTGGAATCTGTGATAACAGGTGAAGATATTATGGCGATACGAACCGTGATCAAAGATATGCCGATTTCGGATCCGGTTATGGACCATGCTTTGTCGCTGGTTGTGGCAACACATCCGGAAAATCCGGATGCTCCGGATATTACCAAAAAATATGTACAGACAGGTGCAAGTCCCCGTGCTGCACAGGCAATTGTGAAGACAGCCAAAGCAAGAGCTTTCATTGAGGGAAGATATAATGTAGCCTTTGAGGATATTCGATTTGTTGCATTTCCTGCACTGCGTCATCGCCTGGCACTGAATTTTGAGGCAATCTCTGATGGGGTGACAACAGATCAGGTGATTGAAGAGATTCTAAAGACTTGTCAGTAGAAAGATAGGAGAAACATGGAATCAACTATATTTGATAAAGATTTTTTTGAAAAATTAAATACATTGAAAATGAGTCTTACGATGCGGTTGAATCAGGGAATGAGTGGTGTCAGAAAGTCCGGTGCAAAGGGTACATCCGTGGAATTTTCAGATTTTCGGGAATACATGTTAGGAGATGATATCCGGCGAATTGACTGGAACGCCTATGGACGAACGGATAAGCTTTACATCAAACAGTTTATGGAAGAAAAGGAAGGAATCTTTCAGATTTTCATCGATACGAGCAAATCTATGTTATACGGAAAAATTCCCAAATCTACAATGGCATTACAGGTGGCAGGAGCACTTTCCTATATTATTTTGAATAATCTGGATCGTGTTTATATTAATGAAATGAAGGAGAATTCCGTTATCAGGGGAAAAGGAGTAACGGGAGCTTCCGCATTTCCACATATTTTGAATGATCTGAGCCGGATGAACTTTGATGGAAAAACTACATTGAATAAGACGATTTTGTCAAGACCGGTTCGAACCGGTGGGGTATCCATTATTATCAGTGATTTTCTTGATGCGGAAGGAATTGAGGAGGCCGTCAAATATCTGGCTTATAAAAAGCAGACGATTGTGTTGATACAGATCCTTGCCAAAGAGGAATTACAGATTGACTATGAAGGAACGGTCAACATTCAAGATGTAGAGACGGGTGAGCGAGTGAAAATCACGATGTCAAATACAGTAATTAAAGCTTACAAAGAACAATTGAACAATTTACAGAAATCTTTGAAAAATCTGACGAAAAAATATGGTGCAAGTTATATTTTTATGCAGTCGGATGAATCGTTGATCCAGGCAATGCTTCACGGATTTTCGGGAATCTTGCGGGGAAAGTAAAAAGTTTGTATCTATTCAGCAGGGCTGAACGGATACGCAACAGGCATGATGCTGATGCATATTCCATTATGCCTGTTGCATCGTAAAATATACATTTTTGTATGCATTCCGCAGTTATTGCGGGGTGCTGCCTGAACAGTTACAAAAGTTTCAGTTTCGGATACAGAACTTACCGGGAGGAAGGAAAATGACAGTACAAAATATGTGGCCGCTATTTTTTTTGATTTTGATTCCGGTCATTATTTTATTATATATTCTCAAACAAAAGGTAAAGGATGAACCATTTTCATCTACAATGCTTTGGCAGGAAATTTATAAGAATTTAGAGGCAAGGACACCCTTTGAAAAATTGAAACAGAATATTCTGATGTATCTGCAGATTCTGCTTATGCTGCTTCTGATTTTTGCTTTGATGGCACCAATGTTAAAAAAAGGAGGTTCAGTGCAGGAAAATATGGTGCTTGTTGTGGATAACAGTGCCAGCATGCAGACTCTTTATGATGGCAGCGAGACCAGATTAGAGCACAGTATCAAGGAAGCAAAAAAAGAAATTGATGCGTTAAGCGAAGATGCGATGGTAACACTGATCACCTGCAACAGTGAGGCAGCCGTCATTTATCAGGGAAAAGAAAAAGCTACATTAAAGAAGCGATTAGAGCAGATTGAACCAACAATTCAGATTGGCAATCCTGATGTTGCTTCCGGTGTTGTTAACTCCGTTATCACAGGAATGGAAAATGTGCAGATTCTTTGTTATACGGATACGGATTTTGCAAATGAAGAGTGGATCAAACGGAATGAGAAGGCGTCTATGATTGTAGAATCGGTTTATTCCGAAGGAGATAATTGTTCTCTGGATTATGTAAACTATTCAGCGTCGGAAGATGGAGTGGAAGCTCTCTGCAAAGTTACCAATTATGGGGAACGGCAAGTGGAACAGGATGTCAGTCTCTATGTCAACGGTAAGATCATAGAGGTTCAACCGGTCACTATAGAACCACAGGATAGTGAAACAGTATATTTTACAAAACAAGAAATTCCTATAGATGGAAGTGCTGTTTTGAAGGCTGAGTTGAGTGAAAAGGACAGCCTGACAGCAGATAACAGTCAGAGTGTTGGGGTGACTGCAAGTACAGACAGGAAGATACTGCTGTTGTCAGAGGGAAATGTGTTTTTAGAAAAAGCATTATCGTTAGATGACGGTGTAGAAGTGTATAAATCCGATAACGTATCGGTATTGAATCAGGTCGAAGATGAGTATGACTTATATGTGTTTGATGGTATTTCCCTTCCGGAGGAGCAGGGTGATATTACATTTCCAAAGCGGGCAGGTTTTTTATTTCTTAATTACGCAGAGGATTTTTACGAAAGCAATTATATGAAAGAAGATTCGGCGGAGGACGGGGCTGTTCTGACCTTTCAGAGCAGTCCGGTCACACAGTATGTGGAAGAATATTCTTTTGGAATTACCAAGACATATACCTATGTATTGCCGGAATGGGCAATACCGGTGTTAAAGACCTCAGAAGGTGGAATTGCAGCTTATTATGGGAATGCAGGAGAGCACAGTGTTGCTGTGCTGGGGTTTGATATTCACAATACGGATCTGGCACTGCAGACAGAATTTCCTATTTTTATGTCTCAACTTTCTAATCTGTTGTTAGGAACCGGTGTCGAATCGGCAGAGATTGTAAATTTTCCTGTGACAGAGGAATCCAACGTAATTCCTGTGAATACGGTAGTGATAGAAGGAAGTCAGAAAGAGAAGAAGACAGGCGGAAGAGCAATCCGGAATCTGCTCCTTATTGCAGCAATTGTTTTTCTGCTTATCGAGTGGATTGTTTATATGGTGCAGGTTCATTCTACAAAGAAAAAGCAATATTTTGCAATCCGTTGCATAGTTCTTCTTGCCATAGTTCTTGCTATGGCAGGTGTATCCGTTTCGAAGAAACAGAGACGCAGTGAGACCATTTTTCTGGTGGATGTATCGGATAGCATGTCCGGAAACCGCAAAGAATTGGAGGCGTATCTGCAAAAGGAAGTATCGGAGATGCCGGAGAAGAATCTTTGCGGAGTCGTGGCATTTGGAAAGGATACTGCCGTAGATCAGTTCCTTACCGACCGGAAAATCTTTTCTGAATTTACTGTGAATCCGGTGACGACAGCTACGAATATAGAGAAAGCGGTGCAGACAGCATGCTCCATGTTTGATGAGGGAGTAACCAAACGGCTGGTTTTAGTGACGGATGGAAGTGAGAATGAAGGAAGTATGAGCCTTTCGGCAGCCACAATCAAGGGTAGCGATGTGGAACTGTATGCAGTGACGATGAAAGATTGTATTGGGGGTAGCAGCGAGGTGTATATTGATGGTCTCACTGCACCCAGGGTGATACATGTGGGCGATCATTATAATGTAACCGTATCGGTGACTTCCAATGTGGAGACTGATGCACAACTTTCTCTCTATGCCGGGCGAAATCTTAAAGGACAACAGAATATTCATTTGAACAAAGGAAAAAACCAGTTTGTATTTGAAGATATAGGTGCAGAAGGAACAATCGCACAGTACAAAGCAGTGATTGAGGCGGCAGAGGATACGATTGCGGTCAATAATACCTATGTTACTTTTGCAGAGATTGAAGCAAAGCCCAAAGTATTATTGATAGAAGGCAGTGCCGGGGAAGCGGATGAGTTTGCAAAGGTTTTGAAAGCGGCGAATATTGATTATGACAAAGTAACACCAAAGGGAGTTCCGGCAACGATAGCAGAAATAAATCAGTATAAAGCGGTTATTACACTGGATGTTCACTATGACGATTTCAGATCCGGCTTTCCGAAGGTTTTAGATTCTTTTGTCCGGGATTATGCAGGTGGATATATCTGTATTGGTGGAGAAAACAGTTATGCATTGGGAAATTACCGGGATACGGAGTTGGAAGCAATGCTTCCTGTGAACATGGATCTTCAGGGAGAAAAAGAGATTCCCAAAATGGCCATGGCAATGGTGATTGATCAGTCGGGAAGTATGCTTACACCGGCGGCAGATAATACTTCAGTTACATGTCTGGATCTGGCAAAACAGGCAGCTGTTTCCGGTGTGTCTCAGCTTAGGAACAGTGATGAGGCAGGTGTTCTTGCTTTTGATGACAAGTATCGCTGGGTGGTTCCGCTTGAAGAAGCAACAGATCCGGACAAGATCGAAGAACAGATCCGTACCATTGGTGGAGGTGGAGGAACCAGTATTTATCCTGCTTTTCATCAGGCGTATGAGAAGATTCTTCGAAGCGATGCCAAGCTCAAACATATTATTTTACTGACAGATGGGCAGGATGGCTTTCGGGAATATGATGATCTGATCAATCTGCTCAATCAGGCAGGAATTACAGTCTCTACTGTTGCAGTCGGGGTTGATGCAGATAAGAGACTTCTAAATAGTATTGCAGAACAGTGTGGAGGAAGATATTATTATACGGATATCAATAATTCCATTCCGCGTATCTTTGCCCAGGAGGTTTATTTATCCACGAATACCTATCTGATCAATGAAGAATTTTATCCGACAATCACAAGTAACAACGAGCTTTTAAATGGAGTCCTTGATGAGGGATGTCCTTCACTTCTTGGTTATGTTGCCACATCACCAAAACAGACGGCAGATGTGATATTAGAATCAGACACAGGAGATCCGCTACTTGCTACCTGGCAGTATGGACTGGGAAGAACGGTAGCATGGGCAAGTGATGGCAATAATGAGTGGACGGCAGCCTTTGCTTCATGGGAGAATTATCCGATGCTTTGGTCGAATATTGTGAATTATGTGATTTCCGATACAGAGCTTGGAGAGGATAACCTGGAGGTGATCAAAGAGGGAAATACTGCAACGGTTTCTTATGAGACAAAAGAGTATGATAAGAATACAAAAGTGACAGCAATTGTGACAAGCGAAAATGGTGATTCAAGGGAAATTACGTTGGATGCCGTAAAACCCGGAGAATTTGAGACCGGGCTGGATATGGATGAGGTTGGTGTATATAGTGTCAGTGTCAGAAAACAGAATGGCGGTGACGTTGTAAAGAGTTATAATACGGCCTATGCAAACCAGTATTCAGCAGAATATCAGTTTACCGGTACGGATGTGGATTTCTCGACATTTGTGAAGCAGGCAGGTGGAACAGAGATTACACTGGATGACAACATCTGGAAAGAAAATCCAAAATCTGTAAAGACAAAGATTTCCCTAACGGTGCCTTTGCTGGTGTTTGCAATTTTGTTATTCTTGTTTGACATCATTGCAAGAAGATTTTCGCTGGATCTGTTGCTGCAAATAAAAAACGCATGGAAGAAGGTATGGGAGAAATTTACATTCAGGTGGAGACACAAGATTCATAAACAAAGAAGAAGTCGACAAGCGGAAAGTCGTGATAAAGATTTTTCTTCGGAGGATTTATCTTCCGGACAGTCCGACGAGAGGGATGATTCTGTCTTCTGGAAAACAGAAAAGTCAAATCAGGAATTGCGAGAGGAGAGTAGAAGACAGACGGATATAGAAAATCAAATCACAAAAAAGAAAGTTGAAAAATCAGATAAATCCGGATTAAATGCGAAGAAGGATTCCCAAAAACAGGATACGAAATCGCAGAACAGGAATGAAAAGCTGGATATGAACCAGCTCTTAAAGAAAAAACAGGAACGAAGCTGACGGTAACGCTATAATTGTAACAGTTTTGATTTTGGCTTCATGGTTACCGATAATTTATCAAGAAAAACATTCTTTTATTGCAAAAATTTTCTTATAATGATAGAATAGCACTTTGTGGTGGGGAAATTTTATGAGAGAGATGAGGATTTACAAATGAAACCAGACAAATTAAAACCAATGCTATTCAGTGTCATGAAGGATTATGATGGAAAGAAATTTCTTACCGATGTTGTGGCAGGTGTTATTGTGGCAATCATCGCGTTACCGCTTTCCATTGCATTAGCACTTGCGTCCGGGGTGGGACCGGAAAAGGGAATTTATACCGCAATCGTGGCCGGATTTCTGATTTCCTTTTTCGGAGGAAGCAGAGTCCAGATTGCCGGTCCAACCGCTGCATTTGCAACTATTGTTGCAGGGATTGTTGCAAAAAATGGAATGGAAGGTCTTATTTTAGCAACGATCATGGCGGGTATCTTTTTGATTATAATGGGAATCTTAAGGTTTGGCAGTCTGATTCGGTTTATTCCATATACGATTACCACCGGTTTTACGTCCGGAATTGCAGTAACGATCCTGATCGGACAGTTGAAAGACTTCTTTGGACTGACTTATCCAAAAGGAACGGTAACGATTGAAACGATGGAAAAAATAAAAGCAGTAGTGGAGAATTTTTCAACGGTAAACGGGCAGGCGGTCATCGTTGGAGTAGTGTGTCTTGCAGTACTGATTTTATGGCCGAAAAAATTGGATAAGATACCGGCATCCCTGATTTCGGTTATCGTAGGAATTATCATGGTAAAGGCATTGCATATGAATGTCAATACAATAGGAGATCTCTATACCATTAGCAATAAACTGCCGCAGTTTCATCTTCCGGCATTGCAATGGGAATCTTTGTCAAATGTTTTACCGGATGCATTTACAATTGCAATCTTAGCAGCAATCGAATCGC
>CAJOPP010000448.1 GCA_905236365.1 uncultured Lachnospiraceae bacterium | reverse complement strand
CGCAAATAATAATTGGCACCTTCCTTAACATACTCCACATCTACCAATTCAAATCCCTTCTCCTCAATAATGGGAAGAACCAATTCCTCACAGGTAGCTTCTATTTGCTTCTTAGTCATAAATGACCACCTTTCCTAGTAAGAATTTTGCAAAAACATACATCAACTATTCAATGTACGTTTTAACATGTAAAGAGAGTGGACTTACGCCCACTCTCACTCTAATCAATATGCTACTATCTAAGAATATCACTACCTTCTGAAAAATGCAAGCATTTTTTTAGCACTCACACCCAATGTTACAGAAGAAAATCATGCATTAATGAGAATGACCTCTCTGCAAAATGCAAAAAGGTCATTCTCATCACAAATTGAAACAATTTATTATGCTTCAATAATTTCTTTTTTGTTGTAGCTTCCACATTTTTTACAAACTCTATGAGGAACCATTAACTCTCCACACTTAGAACATTTTACTAAAGTAGGAGCGCTCATCTTCCAGTTTGCTCTTCTCTTATCTCTTCTTCCTTTTGAAGATTTATTCTTTGGACAGATAGACATTATTCACACCTCCTTAAACTGATTGAAGATATCACTAAAAACTGCCATTCTTGGATTCGGAACCACTTGGTCACAATCACATGTGCTCTTATTCAGATTGGTTCCACATACCTTACATATTCCTTTGCAATCTTCTCTACAAAGAACATTCATCGGAAGTACGGTATATAACTCATCCAAAATGAGCATGTCTACATCCAGAGTACAGTCTTCAATATAACTTATTTCATCATATTCACCGGAATCATCTGCACACGCTTCTTTCTTAATGACATCAATTGTACGAGACACATGTAAATTATAATCTCTAACAACCAAATCCAAGCATCGGCTGCAAGTACGATCCGTAGTGATAATAGCATTGAACTCAACAGAAATTATGTTCTTCTGTATATGCTTCAACACCGCTTTGAATGGATTCTTACAGGTAATCTTAAATGCCTCTCTGTAAAGGGATACCTGACCTTCTTCCATTCTGCATTCTACTGTCATCTCTTTACCAACAGTAGACACAATGTCATGTAAGTTTATTCTCATAGATTCATCTCCTAAACTCAGACGTTGATTATTATACATAGTTTATATTGCTTTGTCAATAAATTTTTTCACATTCTTACCAGAACTTGTATTTTCATGTTACAGTTCACTCGCAATGTCATTTACTTAAGCCGGACGCAAAGCCGTGTCCGATGCATAACATTAAGCCAATGGCTGCACTGTTACTATTTTCTACAGCAAAGCAACCGTTTCCCGTGCAATTGCCAGTTCTTCATTCGTAGGAATGACATATACAGCAACCTTAGAATCCGCCGTTGAGATTTTTATTTCCTCTCCACCGGTTGCATTAGCCTTATCATCAATGTTGATACCGAGATATTCAAGGTATTCGCATATATTTTTTCGCATTTTTGAATTATTCTCTCCAATTCCTGCTGTAAACGCAATCGCGTCAACACCATTCATAGATGCAGCATAAGACCCCACAAATTGTGCCACACGGTATGCAAACAAATCAAGTGCGATTGCTGCCCGTTCATTTCCCTCTGAACTAGCCTTATCTAAATCCCGGAAATCACTAGAAACTCCGGATATACCTTCCACACCTGATTTCTTATTCAAAATATTGATAACTTCATCTAACGAACAGGAAAGTTTATCTGCCAAAAACTGTACCACAGCCGGATCGATGCTTCCACTTCGAGTTCCCATAATCAGTCCATCTAACGGTGTAAATCCCATGCTGGTATCTACGGATTCTCCATTTTTCACAGCCGTCACGGAAGAGCCATTTCCTAAATGACAAATAATCACTTTCGATTCTTTATCCTGTTTTCCAATCAGTTCAATCAGCCGCTTTGACACAAAACTATGGGATGTCCCATGAAAACCATATTTGCGAACCTTATATTGTTCATAATATTCGTATGGGAGTCCATAAAGATACGCCTTTTGAGGCATTGTCTGATGAAATGCAGTATCAAATACTGCCACCATCGGAACTTCCGGCATCAATGCTTTACACGCTGAAATTCCAATCAGATTTGCCGGATTATGCAAAGGTGCAAGATCATTACACTCTTCAATTGCAGCAAGAACCTCATCATTAATCACCACAGAATTTGCAAATCGCTCACCTCCATGCACAATACGATGTCCAACTGCATCAATCGAAGATAAATCTTTAATTACACCAAACTGTTCGTCTGTCAAAGCCTCTAACACATAAGACACTGCACTTTTATGATCCGGCATATCACATTCTCTGACAACCGTATCTTTCCCTGTGGGTTTATGGGTCAATCTACCATCAATCCCTATTCTTTCACAAAGTCCCTTGGCAATTACCTCTTCTGTCTCTGAATCAATCAATTGATATTTCAAAGAAGAACTTCCACAATTAACTACAAAAACATTCATTATCTATTCCTCCTATAAATTAAATATTTTACCAATAGTCAACTTTCAAAATAGACATCCATCAAATAACAAAATCATCTAATCTCGCTGGATACTTCCATCATCCACATTAATCTGATGCCGTCCATGTTCTTTTGCATAATACATACACCAATCGGCTCTTTTTAACAAATCATCTGTGTTTTCACATATTTCCGGATATGACGTAAGACCGACACTGACACTCATCGGAATATCCCACTCTTCATAATGTACAATCTGTGAACATAATTCTTCAAATAATTCTTCAATAATCGGTTGTGCCACTTCTAATTTTCTATCAGGCAAAACAGCAACAAATTCCTCGCCTCCATACCGACAAACAAATCCATCATATTGGTCAATAAACGCTTCCGTCACTGACGCAATCCGCTTAATAACTTCATCGCCTGCTAAATGTCCGTATGTATCATTCACACTTTTAAACTTATCAATATCAAACAAGGCTACGCTCAGACAACTATCTGACTCCTTGATATTCTCAACTGTATTTTTGAACAACTGGGTAAAATAAACCCGATTATTAATTCCGGTAAGACCATCTTTTCTTGCCATATATTGCATTTCATTGTAAATTCTTGCATTACTGATTGCAATATTATATTGGGCAAGAATTGCATCATAAAATGACAGTTCGTCATCAAACAAATGTTCCCGCTGATCTCCTAACATAAACAAACCATACAATTCACCCTCATGCTCTAACAGTCTGACATAAACCGAATTGATGTCTACCTCCTTTAAGAATAGATACTTGTCCTGCACATCGTCATATACCACCTGTTCATTCACACCCTCAGCCAGCATATTCTGATAAATAGCTTCCATGTTATCCTTTATTTTACTTTGTAATTGGGCAATATCCGTTCGAATAACATAGTTTGCATGTTTGTTCAAATATACATCTTCCTTGATATATGCTGCACAAAATCCTAATTTTTTCACCCTCATAATTGCTTCCACAATCTGATTGGAAATCTTAGGTACTTCAAAAGAAAGAGAAATAAAATGCAAGATATCTGCCTGTGCAACCATTTCTTCATTTGCCTCTTTTATCTTCCTGTTTGCATACTGTAAATCACTTTTCTGCACATTGAGCAGCATATTCGTAGTTTTCATTCTCTCCTGAATGTCAATCACTTTTTGATTCCGCTGATTCAAATTTTCTATTTCAAATCTTTGCTCTATCATACGATGATAAAGATTCAATAAATAACCGTTAACAAACACTACCAGTGATGAAATTACCAGCAACACAGAGAGTAAATTAAAGAACATTAACATACCGCCATCGTATAAGCTCGTTACCAATCTGGCTAATGCACCTGCAATAATCGGCAAACTAATCAATAAAAGATAAAGTCCTATGATTTCCTTATCCTGAACATCCTGTGCAAGAAAAAAATCCGTGAAAAATAGTATGATCATATTAAAAATCATTATCTCTGAATCACTGGAAAAAGCAAAAAATACTAGCATAACCGTTGCAATCACACACTGTACAAAACGGATACCTTGAATCACTTTTATGTTATCAAAATAATCATAATGTAAAAACACTGTATCAATTCCAAAACAGATACCCACCAGCGTCAAAAGGACAATCGTATCCCTTAATTCCACTTCCGCTCCATTAAATTGAAGTGCCAATCTGTGAAAACAAAAAATGACATAGATGAGTCTATGTATCATTATTCTTTTTTTCAGGGTGTCCATAACTAAACTTATATCCATATACTATTACTCCCAATATAGTTCAATCACAGCTCCATTATGAATCGGACTAAAATGTTGTGCCTGTTCCCCATCTATTTTTTGTATAAGTCTTGTTCCTTTAATGTTTTTCCGATCAAAATCATATTTATCAAAAATATCGACAAATACATAGTTCTTTTTTCCCGTCAAAGTAACAGAAGTACCATTCACAATCACTTCGATATCAACGTTGTCCTTTACCTGATTTGTTTCCGTGCTTTCAATCCACTGATTTACCAAATTTTCCTCCGAAGTTTCCCCGATATCCTCCTGATCATCCTTCAAAAAATTGCTTTCATCGTTTATTTCTGATCTAATCTTTTTTATCTCTTTTACTTCTTCTAATTCCTCCAGCTCTTTTTTTTCAACAGTTTTTTGTTCTTCCACAAACCGCTCTGCTCTATAAGCATCTTCTTTGTCAATCCAGGCCACATTGAAATTTTCGTAAATTTTCGTATCTGCACCTGCTCTTGCTCCATTCACAAACACTTCATGTGGTGTTTCAATATCCATAAACTGCATCAACTGGCTTAATGTATAATAATTCAAAAGTATAATCTCATCTTCATCATTAATCTCGTAATATTCAGACTCCAGTCTTCCGTTTACACTGGCATATCGTGGACATTGAACCGATATATCATTCACAACAAATGTAAGTGAAGACGAAAAATCAGCAACCTCTCCCAAAACCGCCTTTGCATTCTCTCCCTTTGTGGATTCCGTAATTTGAATTTCATCCCCCGACTGTACCAGATGATTCATACCGACTTCTCTACCATTCAACTTAATGACAGCCGCTTCTCCTGAACTTCCTCTGATAAATTTCTTTTTGCCATTGAGAATATAATTTAAATCATCACCGCGCTTTGGGAAAATGGCTTCATTCGAAAGTCCGAATGCTAAAGCTGCATCAAACACTGTGAGTTTATCATTGTCATAAAGCTTTACCCGTTCATTATTAACCCGTACAAAGATAAAGCGATTCTTCTGGTCATAAAAATTGAGACAAATTCCAATCGGAGTGACTAACAAAGGATCTTTTTTGACACCATCCACAAAAATATTAACAAATCCTAAAACTTCTTCTCCTCTCAAAGCAACTCTCTCTTTGGGAAGAGATAAATGATTTGCAAGTTTTTCAGTAAATCCGGGAAGTTTTCCACCTCCACCAACCACAAATACTGCAGATACCGGTTTTCCACCATTTAATTCAATAATCTTGTCCGCAATCTCTTTCGTAATTTCCTCTAAGAGATCATCCACTTTATCATATACTTCCTTTGGAGTAATTTTATGACTGATTCCCATAATATCTTTATAAGAAAGGGACTTTTTCTGTGGTGCAATCATTTTGATTTTCTCTGCAGTTGCAAAGTCTACCAGATATTCCTTCACAATCCGCTCAGTGAACTTGTCGCCGGCTTTCGGAAGCATTCCATATCCGATGATTGATTCATCCTTTGTAACGCAAATATCTGACGTGCCTGCTCCCACATCTACCAATGCAATATTTAACATCCGATGACTTTCCGGAATGGCAACTTCAATTGCGGCAATCGGCTCCAACGTCATGTTACAAATCTCAAGATCTGCCATAGATACAGCAGCATTTAATCCATCTACAACCTCTTCCGGTAAGAAAGTGGCAAGAACATCTGCTCCAATATGATATGCCTTATGACCATCCAGATTTCCAATCTCGTATCCATTCAGATAATATTTGATTACAGTGTATCCTACACAAAAGAATTTGACATCTGTATCATTTTCCCTGGTCATCAACTCGTGTGCCTTCTCTACCCCCAACATCTCCAACGAATGAATATATTCCTGATTCACTACTGTATTATCCTGAAATTCATAATGTCCGGTACCTACAGCCGTCTTTAGTACACGTCCCGCAGCCGCAATACAAACTTCATTTAATTTTCTTCCGGATAATTGTTTTTCCAAATTCTCCTTAACATAGATAATCTCTTCCCCTACTTTATTGATGTCATGAATCTGTCCGTCTAACATTGCTCTGGTATCATGAAATTTAACACACTGAGCCACAATATTAAATTGACTTCCCTCACGATATCCTACCGTTCCAACTATACTTCTTGTGCCAATATCGAGACCGAAAACTAAAGGTTCCGGATATTTCGTCAACGTTGCCATATTATACCTCTCCTATTAACATAACTACTATT
>CAJOPP010000447.1 GCA_905236365.1 uncultured Lachnospiraceae bacterium | reverse complement strand
AGGCCTCTTTTAAGCCCTTGCCAGCGACCTTCAAGAAATTGAAAAACAGGATCGCATCACATTGCTCTATCTGGCGAACTCAGGTTTGAATAGTGTACTTTTTATTGACTCAAATAAGGGTTGAGGCCAGATGGCCCCTCATTCGACGTGTGTATTATTATGGTAATAATTCTAGTATCTTTTTTGATCCGTTGACGTAGTCGTCATCATTAAATTTACCATGATGAGGTGTTGCATTATCAGGAATATCCCAATAATCATCATAATAATTCCTCAACATTGTGTCTGGATTGTTTGGTACGTTCACTTCAATATCTTCAAATTTACATCTTTTCAACGGATATATTGCTGCTTTATTAAAAATGCGTTTTTTTCTTTTAGTAGCTTCTTCGATTGACCATATTATATAACCGCAACTATCGCCAATATTCCGCATTTCTTCAGGATTGTTGTCAGTTAATAATCTAGAAATAGTTTGTTTTTCTTCTTTTGTTGATGTTGGTCCTAAATTTCTACACTTATCTTTTATAATATCTCTAGCTTCCAGATATTTATCCCATATTTCATCCGTATCTGAAGAACATTCGTCCCAAATAAAAAGGTCTAAATGCGGATGATCTATTCCTTTTACTCTTATACTATAAGCATTGCGAACTCCAGATTTATAAAAAATGTAATGATTATACAGTCTAAGATAGGTACTTTTCTTTAATTCTATCGATAATCTTTTTAGGTCTTTACGTTCTATTGATAGATCTATATCATCATCCCACGGGATATATCCGTTAGATCTTATTGTGCCAAGTAATGTTCCAAACTCAACCCAATATTCTATACCTGCATTCACACATAGCTTATCAAACTCTTTCAATATTTTTATTGATGCTAGTTGTACTATTCTCAGATTACCTGTTGCTTTCGGTATATTTTTATAAATTCTTTTTAGTCTTTCAATTTCTTCAGTAGAAATAATATCTGAGGGATGATTGGACGGGGCACAGTTGGTTGATACTTCAGCTTTATTCATATATTCGTTGTTCATACCCGTCTCAATGATTTTTATGCAACCTTTTTTCAGTTTCTCTGATGGATAGTAATTGTGTTTACCTAACATATCTTCGGGGAATCTGTATATGTCGCCATAGTATGCTGCCAGATATTTCACGCAGTTATTTGGGACATTGACTGTGAATGATTCAAATAATTCTTTCTTGAATGGCAGAACATCATCAATATTGAATATTCTTGGATCAGATCTGTTGGAGTTGTCCAAGCCCCATATTATTTTACTAGTAGTTTTTGTAGTTCCATTTAAATATTTTTTTAGGGCGTTTTGTACAACCTCATCTATTTCGTTTATACTGAAATCATTCATTTCTTTTACTTTTCTTTTTATGTAATGTTTTGCTTTGTGATATAGGTCTGAAATGAATGGGTCGTCTGCACAATAATCGTATATAAAAACATCGATTGTTGGAGAAACATATTTGGCAGAAGCAATCCTCATAGATTTTTTTACTCCGCCAGCTTTTATGGTTATCTTTTCTTTGATACACAATTCTTCATTATCTTTCAGAATCTCTTTTAATCTACAATAATCAGATCTGAACATTGCAATATCTATATCGCCATCCCATGGTACGAAACCATTATGTCTTATAGTACCCAACAATGTGCCACCATCTACCCAATATTTTATTCCATGACTCTCCATCATTTTTATTGCCTTGGATAATAATGTACTGGCAGCTAATTGAACAATCCGTCTATCCCCGTCTGCCTTACACATATTACTAAACAATACTTCTTTTGGGTTTGTTATATCATCATTTAGTATCTTTATTAGGGATAGATTCGTTTGAAAAGACTGTTCTTTTCCTGCTTGAATCAACGCTTTTAGTTTCTCAAGATTGGATTGTATTTCTATCATTCTTTTTTCCAGGTTCATACAATTTGTTATGAAGCTGTATTTTCTACCAACTGGATTTTGTGTTATTATTGATTTCTCCGACTTAGGATTATAACACATAGAGGTTACGGGCACACCATCATTGTTTACAAGTATTGCATTGATTCCAAGCTCATTTAATGAATAATTACAATCCCCAATTAAAATAATAGATTCATCACCACTCAATTCATCTTTTGAAATGAGTGTTATATCAATCTTGGAATTACCAATAATGATGCTATCCTCTATTAGTGCAGTTTTAGATCTTTCAATGACACATTCGACGGATTTATCATTAGAATAATTCTTTACTATGGATGCATAGCCATATGTACCTTCTACCTTTATTGTATTGATTCCTATTTTCTTACATATCTCGATCATCTCCGAAGTAAACATATCCTTGGTACACTGCCTAAAACTTACTGCAATAATAAAACCTTCATTGTTAAACGTCATATCGTCAATTTGTTTAAGAAAAGAAGCAACCATATTATCCATATTCTCACCATATCTTCACACTTAGCAATATCAAAGACAGAGTATGTTCAATGATAGGTATAATACTATTTATTTAAAGCTAAGACGCTTTATAACGACTGTGTTTCGTAACCCGAATCAAGCCTCCGCCTCTTGTTTGGCTTCAATCATGAAATCGCGATGGATGTCATACAGGATGTACCTGTACTCCATTGTCTGGACCATTCTCGGGAACAATTTATTCCTGACACGGTCACCGTACAGCTTCTTGAAGATGCTGAAGAAGGCTTCTATCAACCACCTTTCGTTGTATCCGGTAATCCTGTGGGCCAGTTCTTTCCCGAACTCGTCATCGAAATACTTGAGCGCCTCGCGGCGCTTCAATTCCCACCTGTTCTTGAAGTTCTCCTTCAAATTCGGACAGAATGCGATACCCTGTTCGTCCATGAAATGTCAGTTGGCCTTGGTATCGTAAGCACTGTCAGCAGATACCCATTTCACATTGACACCGACAAAAAGAGCCCCTGATATCAGGGGCTCTAGCATCCTTGCATCAGCAGGACTCTCCAAGGTTATCGCGAATGCCACCACCCTCTGATTACGGATGTCCAGCATAGTATGCTGCTTGATGAAATGACGCTCGTTCACCAACCATATGTGCTCGAAATAGATGCCGGGGCCGGAATACCCCTCACCTGAACCGTCAATGGCGCACATCACCTCTTTCCCAACACTGGATTTCATCACACAGGCCTGCATATGGCAGCTGAGGTCTTCGGCCTCAGCACCTATCGCGTTCTGTTT
>CAJOPP010000446.1 GCA_905236365.1 uncultured Lachnospiraceae bacterium | reverse complement strand
GGTAATTCAATCAGCAGAGCATCTTCCGGCAAAGCAGATGCCAGAAATACAAGCTTCCGGTCATACCATGTTTCCTTTCGTTTGCTGTATGCTGCACAGTCAATTTCCTGATTTAATACCGCAACCGGCACCGTATAAGTATATGCACCTTCATCATCTTCCACATAAGGAATAAAATCATCCTCACCGGCCTCCAAGGCTTCTTCTCCTGTACCCATAAATAATTTCAGATACCCGGTTCCACTTAAAGTCAGGACTGCCGTCATATTACCATCTTCGACCTTTAGTTCTGCATTCACAATCCGAAACATGGAGGAACTGGATGTCACCTCAATCGGATAGGTTCCATCTTTCACATCCGTTCCTTCAACCGGTGTCAGATTATTTTCTGCATGGCAGATTACCACTGTTCCACATGTACTAATCAAAAGTGTGCACAAAAATAATATATTCTTCAATATTTTTTTCACAATCAATTCTCCATTTTCTGATGTATTATAAAGGAATAAGAATGAAAAATTGATTTTTCACTCTTAGATTTTCACGACAAAGAAACAAACAGATTTGTCTGTTTGATGCATTGTACAAAAAGAAAGAGAGGGCTTATACGCTCCCCTCCTTCTCCCTATCTTTATTCCCCAATGCTGTCAATCGCTGTTTTTGTATGTGCCACATAGATATCCTGAATAGCAGGAACCTGTCCAAGACCTTCTAACAGACATTCTACCTCAAATCCTTCATTGGTAAGAACCGTCTTCCATGAATCATCTTCATCTCCGGCCATATCATTATTGGCATGATCTCCGGCAACCACCATCAATGGCTCCAAAACAACTTTTTTGTAAGTGCCTTTTTCTTTTAATTTGGCAATCACATCATCCAAAGAAGGCGTTGCTTCTACCGTACCGATATAATAATTCTCATATCCGGCCTCTGTAAGCTTGTCCTGCATTTTCGCATATACTTCATTGGACTCTGCTTCGGTTCCGTGACCCATAAATATAATTGCAGTTTCACCATCATCATAGGAATTCATCTTTTCCGTAATTGCATTGATCACAGTTTCAAAGTCATTGTCAGATGTCAGCAATGGATCAGCCACTACCACCTTGTCAAATTTTTCTTCATAATTCTTTAATTCATCCACAAGATCAGTATACTCAAAACCGTTCATTAAATGAGTCGGTTGAACAACCAATGTCCTGATTCCATCCTCCACTGCCCGGTCTAATGCTTCCGTCACATTATCAATCTCCAAACCATCTCTTTCTTTTAATTTATCAATAATGATCTGGCTGGTAAATGCTCTGCGAACATCATATTCCGGATAAGCATCTGCAATCGCTTTCTCAATTGCACCAATTGTAATATCTCTGCTGTCATTATAGCTTGTACCAAAACTCACTACTAAAACAGCTGCATCCTGAGTAGTCGTCTCCTTCACCTCTTCAGCCTCCGCTTCCTTCGCATCTGCATCGTCTTCCTGTGTGTCCACATCATTTTCCGTATCCTCTACGCTCGTCTCCACTTCAGACTCCTGCACTGCTCCGCCCTCGCTACTGCCACATCCTGTCAGACAAAATGTACCCATTAAGGTTGCCATTAATAATGCTGCTACTCTTTTTTTCATGTTTTCCTCCTTCGACAGTTTACTCTGCCATTGTATTAATCTATTAAATATATCTGACAGAACCGATTTTGTTCGCAGTTGTTCAAGGAATGGTCCTTGTAAATGAACTGCGAACAACCGTCAAGGAACTGAAAACCCGGCATTTTTCCTAACACGAAAAAACCCTCTGCCAAAATGGTAAGGGTCTGCACACAAAAGAAACATACAGGAAAACAATCAAATAGCTGTTTTTCTCTATTCTCTTAAACGTACAACCAGTTACTCGTGGTCTGAAACAATCGTTTCTGTACAGCAATCAGGCAGGTCTCCCGGCTTGAAGATCATCGCATCCGCCATCTTCCCAGTTTCCCAGTGATCTATCGGCTTCTGCTCCCTAATTACGGTGACGAGTTCGTACAGGATTTGCACCTGTTTCCCTTTTCACCAGAACCAATCCCGTTCAAGAACTGTTATGAAGTTCCTGAGCAAAGATTGTACTGACACCTGACTCCTATATATTTAATTCGCTTGATTATATCACACTATTCTCATAATTACAATCCTCTCAGTCATAATAAGCTATTTGCCTGTTACAGCTCACTCGTTAGCCAGTAAACAGTCACCGAGTGTGGTGTACGTCTGAACAGTAACTACAGTTCTGTCTTCTGTCGCCTGCACTTGCTGTGGGGCGTGCACACAAAAAAAAGAAAGACTGGTGCAACACCTTTTGCACCAGCCCACGGGATTCCTTTCCATATTCTGCTGTTTCAGCACATCTGATCCAGATCAGAAACCAGGGAACGCATTTCCTGTTTCGACTGAACCAGTCTGGAACGCCCGATAAATTCTCTTTGCTCTGTTTCTGTCATACGGCTGAACCGTTCCATGGCATGCAGATTTTCCGCAAATGCCATGGAGAGACCAACCGGTATTTCATCATTATTCAGTATCTGCATTCTCATCACCTCAGTACTATTGTG
>CAJOPP010000445.1 GCA_905236365.1 uncultured Lachnospiraceae bacterium | reverse complement strand
AGCTTATTGGCGTTTTTCTTTCCGTGTAAAGTGCTGAACGCACTGTGGCTTGGTCTTATGATCTCTTTGACGGCACATTTCCTTGTGCATATCGGACAGAGCATTTATATCAGAAAGTATATCCCTTCACTGATAACAAGCCTTATCTGCTTACCACCGAGTGTAATAATCATTATTAAATCATTGAGTATCATCAACATTGACTTGGTGACTGTCATTCTGATACCTGTTGCTATCATCGGAATGATCATAAATCTAAAATTTGCCCATAGTCTCATGCATAAATACGGTAAAAAACTGAGCGGCAAGAAATAGAATTATGATATAGGAGTGAACCCCATGTGTACTTGGGTCTATACTGAAAAGTCTGTGCTGTCACCAATCATCACAAAAGCACAGCAGATAGGTGTGGAGGCTAAGTTAATATGAGAAAACGTTTTATTGATAATTTAAGGTGGATGGACGTTTTCCTGCGTATTCCATATCATGCAGCTCAATCCTTTAACACCTGGGGAGAGCTTAATTATATTTATTTAAAACAAAATAAGGCAATAAGCAGTATTATTGTATTTTTCAGTCCGTTCTTTATGCCGCTGCTTTTCCTTTTGGCGGGCATGAGCGCGAGATACGCATTAAATAAACGTTCATACGGGCAATATATCATCGAAAGAATAAAAAGACTTATGGTTCCGTTCGTATTCGGAGTACTCGCTTTTTGTCCGCTGCTTGCGTATATTGGTGATCTGACAAATTGTGCATACAAAGGCAGTTTTGGAGAGCATTATAAGGTTTTCTTTACAAAGTGGACTGATCTTACAGGCTTTGACGGCGGCTTTCATGTAGGGCAGTTCTGGTTCTTATTATATTTGTTTTTAATATCTCTGGTTTCTGTCGGGATAATTGCATCAATCAAAAAGATCAGTCCAAATCAGGATAAAGCTAAAAATATGCCATTTGGAATGATATGTCTTATGGTAATACCGCTACCGTTTTTATTTGATCTGCTTTCTGTGGGCGGAAAAAGCTTTGCGGAGTATCTGTATATCTTTCTGATCGGTCACTATGTCATCTCTGATGACGAAGTGATAGAAAAAGTACAAAAATATAGACTTCTATCCCTGATGATCGGTCTTATTGCCGCAATTGCCGATGTATATATGTTTATTTGGTCCGGAAAGGACTTCGGAACAATAAATGTTATTGCAAAGGCATTGGCTGAATGGTTCATGATACTGGCTCTGATAGGTATCGCAAAGAACAGGCTTGACTATAAGAATAAAGTATCTGCCTATATGACGGAAATGTCTTTTCCGTATTTCAGCCTGCATTTTTTGTGGATCGTACTTTTTCAGTATTGGTTTGCTGATGTTTTGAGCAGTAATACACTTCTGCTGTTTATTATCCCAATCCTCTGTGCATATGCTGCGACAATTATATGCTCAGAGATTTGCCGGAAAGTTCCGGTATTACGCTTCCTTATGGGGATAAAGAATAAAGTCTGATTAATCGCAGAAAAAAAGAGAGAACTCCATGTGTACTTGGTTCTACGCTGAAAAAGCCACGCTGTCACCGATTATCACAAAGGCACAGCAGTTACCGCTTTCGAATATAATCAGGAACACTATGTCACGTTCGGCAGAAATGTCGGGCAATATCCGTCCGACCGATATGGCAGCGGTGTTTGCCACATATATCAAGTAATGAGCAGATCAAGAAAGAGAGTATATGGATATGTTGTTTTTCAAGAAAAAGAAAAAAGATGTGTTTCTGCCTGAAACAGAAGAATATATCTTCAAATTTCCACTCTATGTCGAACTATACAAAAGAGGTTTTGAAGATGTATTAGATTACGAGCCGATAAAACTATGTGGAAAAGAAGCCTATAGCAGGATATTGCAAGATATAAATGGAAAAAACTACATATCTGAATGTTGCGAGGCATTCAATATGGCTGAAATTCAGCAATACTATCCCAAAGCAGAAATAATTTTTGACGCAGAACTCAAAATTACTGATGAAGGTGTTGCCTTGATTACTGTCAAGTTGAAAAAAGGCTTATCAGAGAGTGAAAAAAACGATATATATGATTTCTTTAACGGACAAATGTCCGATGGGTGGGGTGAGGATTCGATTCCGGAATTTGAAGCTGATGAAGATGATCCTGATATTGAGTGTTTTCAAATCTCTTTTTGGAATTACAACTCTGAATAAAATTCGTGCAGATACCAAGATATATAATCATGAAGTGGTATGATTATTAAACACTGATAATCTAATAACTATAGCTTAAACGGAGGCTTTCGAGCCTCCGTTTTTTATTATTAAAGAAAATTTTTCGGAAATCCTCCAAAAAAAAGGATGGAAAAATTTGCCGTTTTCACTTGGTTATCACCATATCATCATATTGAATGCCGCATTCGTATACAAAGTCAATAACAGAAGTCGAATGAACATCCCATTTCTCAAAGTTTCACACAAAAACGAACCCTCCTTTTTTTGAGCTGTTTTCACATAGTGTTCTATGGTAATATATAGACACAGTCAAGGGAACGATACCCAAGGCTGAATAAAATATTCAAAGCCTGATATGCATTAAGGGCCGCGGATACAAATATGGTTTTTCTTTAAGAAAAGCATATATTTTGTACCCTTACCTTGTCATGCCATAATCAGGCGAGCTCGGAGTCTGCGTACATATATATGCAGGCT
>CAJOPP010000444.1 GCA_905236365.1 uncultured Lachnospiraceae bacterium | reverse complement strand
CTGTACCAATATCACGGCCATCCAAAAGTACTGACTGTGACCGAGCATATTGCCGCTGCAGAGAAAGCATTCCCGATCGAACAATCGAGTACTTTGAAACTGTAGAGGCCGCAAAGCCGATCTCCTGTTTACGAATGTCCTCTGATACATTTAATCCGTTTAAGTATGTATACTGTTTTTCACCATCAAATTGTATACGTATGTTGAAACCTTTCTGATTTATGTAGTCTATAACAGATTTTTCATCGCCAATGTCAACTTTATCATTAAGGCATGCTAAACCCATCGCCCGATACATAGCGCCTGTATCCAGATGAAGAATATGCAGCCTTGAAGCAACAATGTCGCTTATACTTGACTTTCCTGCTCCTGAAGGACCGTCAATTGCAATAGAGAACGGATGAAAACAAGAAACATCAAATAGATTACTTTCACTCATATTCTTTTCCTCCTGGATGTTAGGCATCACTAATAGAAGATACTCCCCAATGAGCATTCATATAGTTATCCAGCGTTATATATTTCCCAACAAAATGCTCTTTTATCTGATATCCGTCAAATCTCAAATTCAAATCTTTTGCTTCTTCGACACAAGTCACCGGAAAATAGTCCACAAAATATTCATCCTCATCATCACCATACAACTCATAGCATTGAGCAAGAATATAACCTCCACAACGTTTGCATTTGTAAAGAAGCCTTTTTCCTTCATCGCCTATATAAAGATAGTGATTGTTGCAGAGTTCGCCAAAGTCTTCCACAAGTTCCTTTTCCATATGGGAGAGAGCAGCAGATGCATTTTCCATAATAAAACCAACGCATGGATGATTTTCTCGATTATATGTCAAGATTAATTCCCCCTTACGCAACAGTATAGCATGAAATGATTATGCTTAATTAAACAACTCAGAACAATCAATATATTAAACCAAAACTATTAACATCATATTAATAGGCAAATATCATATTTCATTTAATAAAACGCATCAAAATAATGTATTTTGAAAGATCTATAATCATTGCTGGAAATATGGACATTGGATAATCCGGTCGAATATTATCTATCTGATGGACGCGGCCATTTTCATCAACAAATGCGGTACCGGACTCATAACAATTCAGTGTTCGAAGCCACCACTCACAACTTACCGCCTTACCAGTTGACTCTTCTTTTAAACGTCTAGAAGCGTTATTTGGAAAGAAAATACTGGCTTCAGCTGAGCTTAACAAGAAACATCGATCAATAATCTGATTCTGATGTTCATCAAAAACATCAAGATCATCTAAAGCACCTTCTTTTGTGTTACAGGGCACAATAACTCCTCTTTCAAATTCTGTAAAACAATTGTATAAGAAAGTTTCATTAAGATACTCACGAACAGTTGAATTTTGCCAAGTAACAGAAGAACTGAAACTTGAATTGTAGGGAATAGGATCCGGAACGAGGCCCGTTTCCGGATCTCTGATTTGAGGTGTTTTTTCTTCCTCGCAAGTAAACAATTCCGAATCTTCTTCGCAATAATAATCCTCACACTGTTGTAAATATTTATCGTAAATTGGATCGAAATTGTTGTAAGCACTTAAATCGCAATTAAGATTTGCACTGTATTCCTCAAAATAATTCCATTTGCTATTAGCTGAATATGATTCTGTTCCGTTGGATCCATCTACAGCATCTGTTTGTTTTATATCATCACTCTCATTTTCCAGTGGGAACCAATCACCCATCTCCTCAAATTCTACAAATTGTCTCGTTCCCAGACTTTTTACTGCAAAAACAAGAGCTTTATTACCTTGTATCTCGAGTATCCGCCATAGAATTCGCCCACCGGAAACAAAATGGCCCAATTCAATTAAAGAACCTATTTTAAACTGATCATGATAGTTTCGGCTGGATGTAACCTGCCATGCATCTTGTTCCATCCATTTCAACACCATTTTTTTATCTCTTTCCTGCTGAAGACAAGCAGAAATATTCTCAAACGGTTTTATCTTTAACGAATTCATGAGAGATGCTGCAGTATTAGTTATTTCAGGATCCAACTCCTCCGATACAGATAATTTGGCTACCGAAAGCGTTGAATCCGGTTTTTTTATGATAGCATATTCGCTATAAGAATTATAATCAACAAAAGTAGCCAGGATAGGTAGATCTTCTTCGATCATATCATGAAATATTGTAAGCGATCTCCTTCCGGGGTCTTTCAACCGAAGATTTAAATTGTTAATATCCTCTATAACATGTCTGTCAAGTCCACTCGTGTAAACACGCATAGCTGGTCGTACACCTATTTTTTGCGACCGTGTATCGGCAAAACTACTGATTTTCCCTTCATGATCACAACATGGGGCAAAATGGCAATTACCAATATTAACACTGTCTGCTCTTAGCCACCACTGTCCTGTTTTTCGAATTCCCGCAGTATCTTCTTCGTCACAAGCTAGAGCCTTGTTCGGAAATAACGCTGTGCGAGAATCATTATCGGTAAAGTATTGGGCAGTTTCTTCCGCGGATAATATAAATACATTATCTGAAGTTTCACTTGTTTCATGCTCCATTGAGTCTATTGAACATAAAGTATGGGACATAATAATATGCTTCTTCAGATTTTCGTTAAAGGCTTCAAAATAAAACTCGTTATTCAACCAAGCGCGGAGCGTACAATTCCCCCATGTTACAGGACCAATTGAACGATTATACGGCTTAGAATCAATAATATCTACAGTTGTAATCAATGCGGTATCTTCACTAATTTCAAGAACTTGCCATATTAGTCCTTGCCCTTGATAAAAGCCAAATTCCACCCAGTCCATTTCTTTGATCGCCATAACAACTACCCACTTTCCTTGTTACATATTCAAGGCTTTATTCTATAGATATGACGTGACAATCCTCGTCATACTTAACAGTAATAGATTCCCGACTGTCGTTGAAAGTAATATTACTCGAATCAAGAGCACCATCATTTGAATACAAATGATTAACACTATATGTGAAAACGTCATTCCCGTTCGAATTAGATTTGCAACTAGCTTGTATTCCTGATATATTCCCGTCAGAATTGTAGGTTACAGAAAAATGCTGCGTAATATCCTTCTCAAATGAATACCATTCTTTGACTCTTGCCTCGATATCAAATATATATTCCTCAGTCTGAGTAACAGTTTGATCCCAATTGTCATGCAAAAACACCTTCGCGCTAATAGGCTGATGGTTTTCGTCATATTGGTATTCAATTTGAGTCGATGCTTGTTTCGATATTTCTTCAGCAATTAGATTCACGGCGTCAAATTCATCCTTTGGTGAAATGATTATTGTGCTAAAAAAGGCATTTTTGTTAATAATGCAGCGAACTAATTCCTTATCAGGGTTCTGCAAGTCAATTTCATACAGCTGACCATGATCATCATAATGCTCAATACAGAAATAATCATTTTTATTACCCGTCTGAATCGATGACATATTATTTCCGTTACTATCATTTTGCATAATCATAAAGCCATCATCTGTTTTTTCGTATTCAATGCTGCAAACAGTTTTAGGTTCATATTGAGAAATAACACTTATAGATTTATTCTCTTCAAAAGCATACTCATCTTTATATACACCAGTTACCATACCATTGGAGTTAGTGACAATATAATATGATCCATCATAACCGGAACTTTCAGAAGGATAAACTATTTGTTGTTTAACAAGCATACCATTCGCATCAAAGTAGACATGTGTTGCACCATCATTACTAAAAACCGTATCCGATTTTGAAACAAAAGAACCGGGTTCAAAATGAAATTGGCCATGCGAATCATTATCTCGTCCATAAAAATCTACAGATATAGGTTTATCATGGAGAACACTATCGCTCGAATAGGCTTCGGAAACACGGTTTTGCATATTGTCTACTATGCTTATGGTCAAAAGATGATTAAGAGAACCGGTAGCTTTAATAATATATCCATCCTCAGATTCGGTATTAATTGACCATGTTGGGTAATAATCCTTCCAATACTTGTATGGCACCACGGTACAACATAACAATGTTATAATTATGAGCAAAACACATACGCCTGCCAAAGTAGTACCAATATACTTAATAGCATCTATTATTTTGTGTTTATTATTTCCCATTAGGTTCATACTCCCTTCTCCAAATAATAAATGTCCCTTAAGTTCCTGAATGTAAAAGGATAATACTTTTTCGGAATACCTTTGTTTGTAATACCATATCCAGCAAGTAGTTTCTCATGGCTGAATACAAGACCATTATAATTCAAAGAGAAGTTCTGATCAACCAGAGAATCACTTATTAATAAAGATACCTCGTCAACGTTAACCCTCGGGAATTCAAGATAGGAAAGGGATTTTAATCCAAGATGCAAAACTGGATCAAATAGAGTTTTAACAATAACTAAATGTTCACATTTCTCCTTAAAATGCATCTCTATTGTTTTTGAGAGTGGACCACTTAGTAAATCATCTATCGATATAAAACCTACGGTTACGGGCACAGAGATGCTTTGCAAAAGATCCGTGAGGAAGGTATACGAATCCTCTATAACACACAGCATTAAGAGAGAATTTCCTTTATACTTTTGAGAAATAGCATTCCCCATCTCTTTAACAGTCTTTTCAATCACCGACTTTGGAAAAGCAATATCTGTCGGCATAAGAGTTGTGAACATAGAATTCCTCCTTTTTAGTTTGTTATCAAATTTCGTCTCATCTAATAAACTCATTGAAATAATTGATTTGCATCTGCTCCTTAAGATTTTTCATTATACCCAGTAATTCTCCTCGAGTTTTTTTATCATTTCATCTATTGTACTGACAATTACCAGGGATTCTAATGAATCTGACGAGATCGTCACTTTGATTCTACTCCTGGGTAAAACTATACACTTAGCCCCCATCATGCTTTCAAGGGTAGTTTTATCTGTTAAAGTACATCCATGAATAATATTTCCGTTGATGTCAATATCTCCTGTAAACATTTGATTCCGATATAACCTTGTATTAGTAACTGCGCTCCATATTGCCATAAAAATAGAAAGTCCATAGTTTTTTTCATTCTTTTTTACATCACGTCCCATAAAATCAATTGCAACTAACAGCGGAAGCTCTATTTTCTCTTTTTTCTTTACAAGAAACAGTGCAGCTTTGCATGTGTCTAATATATCCTGGCTATTCGTTCCTATAATTAAAGCATCCTTTTTTCCAATTGGTAGTGTATTTACTCTTGCACAAACTAAATTGGGAGTGCTGAATTTGTTATTGTACATCGGCAGAACTGAAGCAAATCCAATCTTACCTTTCTCTTTTGAATTTAAATATTTGTTCAGTGCTTTATGTCTGTTATAAATAAACGACCAACCATGTTCACAATACTGCCTAAAACAGCCATACCCGTTGTTATTGTTGAAACAATCAATAGCATCGCAGCTTGAAGTTTTTTCTTTTATATCCGTTCCGGAAGGTTTTTGCCTATCAACAATGAAAAAGGAAGACTTGGTTCGAACTATTTTAAAATGCTTCTTTTTAATCGCAACGCATCCCATTTGTATTCATCTCCTTTACATGAAGCGTGAACATATTAAGTTTCATGTATTCGTAAAAACTACAGATTTTGATATTTTATTTGTCATCAGCGCCACAATAGCTATTAATATAGTGTCCAGCAAGTTCTTGAAGATAATAAAACCCCATATCCCTGTTTTCCCGAATTGACTCAATCATTTTTTTTGCATTGGTTTGGGAAACAAGTTTCATGTCAATCATAAGATTCAAGTTCAGATTAATAAATCGGTATTCACCATGCAACACGTCTACTTTTAACTTCGAAATTGAATAATGACAAGCTTTCATACAACGGATCAAGATGCCAGCCATAATTTTGTTATTATCGCATTGATTCAAGCACTCATTTAAAACCGATGTGTTTTCTTCTACAAGTTGATAAAGCGAATCATTATAGCCGATCATATCAAGCAGCGGCTCATTATCATCTTCTCTTACATTATCGTAACTCACAGCCTTAAGCGATTTTGAACTTGTCAAAACAGGATCAACATTATACTGAATATACTTTCCCTTAAATAAATCATGCTGAACAGATGAAATAACGCACATGAGGTAACGAGTAAGATTCTGCAAAAAATCATGTTCGTTTGTAGCATTCAAGGCCAATTTCTGACAAAAGTCATTTTCAGACTTTTCATGTGCAATGATTGCTGAGGCATAAACTTTTAAAAAAGCCGTATGAGCGATATCAGAAGTATCGAAAGATGTTCCAGATGCACGCTTATTTGACCCGCGCCAAAGAATATGATAAACCACAATAAGAATACGACGAAATTCCATATTGCTTCTCTTTTCTTCAGCTGTCAGATAATAGTAATGGCAAACAATCTCCATAACTTCTGCCTGGGTTGTAATACTGGTTTCATAAGCCAACATGCTCTCGCCCCCCACACAAAGATTATGGGACAATATTATGGAAAGCTGCTGAAAAACACCATCATCAGGTGATGATATTTAAAATGATATTTCGATGATAAACCCTTTTCAATTGAGCCAATAATTATTGCAACAGTTGGAAAAATATCCTTTCTACTGTTTTGGCATATTTCTCAGAACATAAGATAGATATATCACCATCCATGGTTTAGCGTTTTCTTAAGATAATGTCCTTGAATCATTGCTTTTTCTTCTTCACCTGTCCGTTATTTATCACAATGAACTTCAAACCCTTGTTCTATTCCATACTTTCGGGTTAACAAACCATCGAAAAATAGTTCCTCGTTGTTCTCGCGGTTTGGCAAACTTTGGCAAACTTGCAAAAATAAAAGATCAGCAAATTGTTTCCATTTATGGTATAATAGGTAGAGATTAAAGAGATTCGCGAGAAAGAGGCTGTGATTGAAGGGAGGACTTAGGATGCACAAGCGAAGGGTAAAACATGCCCTCATGCACGAATCGTCCAAAAACACCTGCTCAATGTCTAGCAATTATAGGATCAGGTTGAGCAGTCCTATACTCTGTTGCGTATTTGAAGCGCACCACATCAAACAGACATTTAAAGCATTTTTTATATGGAGAGGGCCAAAGAAACATCTTAATCTTATGCTTGCAGTGGACAGTTTGGCATTATATTAATTAATGATTCATAGATAGGAGGTCTGAATTAAAGTGTTTACCGATATCAAGCAAATCAACTTTATAAACGAAGCTGGCAATTGTTATTTCAGCTTTGAAGTAGGAGATACGGGATATTATTGTGAAGGAAAAAACATCAGAGCCGCTAAAAGTGGACTAACCAGCAAAAGAGAATTAACCCAGGCTGACATCAATGTTCTGCGATACCTGGCTGACTCGAAAGGTGTCTTTCATAAAGTTGATGAAATTAGCGAAGCTCTTGGTCTGGCTGAAGGTACTGTAGTTAACGCAATCCGGAATATTCGTTCTGTTGATCCAGTATTGGGAAAATATGTTGATAATGAGTATGGCTCAGGATATTGTCTGCTTCAAAATGTAGAAGTAATCAGAAGACAAAATGATCCTATAAAAGAAGAAACACAGAATAGTTCCTCTAATTTGGAAAAGCAATATTATTATCGCGCCCTGATAGATATGAGCATAGGAACAGAGATTAAAACAAGCGATGTTATTAAATCTCAATTAATTAGAAAAAATAATCAGTTCATTGTATATAAAGCAAACGGAAAATGGGGTGAAAGCTTTGCTATCCGAAAGTTTACTAAGGCCCTTGCTCCAGACAGCTATCCGCCTATGTTCTCTAACGAAAAGCTATTTTCATCACTGTTGACAGTTACCCAGGATCAGGTAAACCTTGCAAGAATACGTGGAAAAGATGTTAAATCACATTGTATAATTACTGATTATGTGGAAGGAATAACGTTAAGAGAATTGCTAAGAAAAGAAGATATATCCGTCGGGATTGCTGTGTCTATTACCTCTGATATACTCAATGCTCTGGAAATTTTGCACAACTGTAAGATTGTATACGGTAATATTACTTCAGAAAATATAATAATAAGTAATGGAAAAGCAGTGCTGGTTGATTATGGATCAACAGGTTTCGCCGGTTCCCTCTCCACCGCTAAAATACAACGTGAAGCAACAAATTATTATGTGCTTGATTGCAGATCAGATATTTATGAAGTAGGTTTTGTTTTAAAGGAGATAGCTGAGAATATTGTTACGCTGCATGACCATGGACCTATTTCGATAGCTAAACAGAGATTAATTGAGATAGCAAATTCTGCAATGAGAACGGATATTGACGAACGATATCAAACCTGTAAAGAAATGTCTCGGGATCTTTCCCGTGTAATCATTCCACTTAATCAAAGCGGAGATCACATGAACCTTGATGACGAGAACAATGAACTTTACAATAACGTCAATATATTCCATGATATAGATTGAGTTACCATGCTCCGACCCCACAAGAGAGACTGATCAAGGTAAACTTTCTCCTCGGAGCACCCATACTCGATACATTAGATTTTCGTCTTGATCATAGTTATTCAACCTCCACATAGATTCTCGCTTCCATAAGCAACTATATCTTGTCACGAGGTTATAAATTCGGGCCCTTCGTATAATCTTCAGCATGGCCGCATCGTGTCTCTGTGGGTTCAATCATTCCCTTAGCAGTTGCACAAATCCTCGGAACAATAAATACCAAATCGAATCCGCATATAGTTAGTCTTTCATTAAAGCGCAATTATTTCATAGCCTTTTTAGAAGTTGAAATACAATCTATTTCTCAACACTGTTAGGTATTTTTTCCATATACATTTTCTCTATTAACCACCCTCGATAATAATCATATTTAGGTTTTGCCCACAAATCAAGAAGTATTGTCAAATATTCCTCTTCATTCTCGACATATGTGAACTTATTCTGTGTTTTATTTCGATTAGCAATTACCTGATGTTCTGATTTCCCAGGATTTAATTGAATGATATAAATACAGCACCCAGTGAGGCTTCGATATGCATACAATGTGTTTCCCCTACAATACCAAAACCACATATCCACTGTCTGCTGAGGTATATTCCCCATTTTCAAGACCTCGATTTCTTCCTCATACAGTTTATGATGTAGTGTAAACGAAATACGCTCTTCAGGCATATCGAATACTGGCCAATCATCTCTCGATGCCCTCGTCGTTTTCTCGGAAAGTATCATATGTTCCGCACGGATATCATCTGTAAATTCCGGGGCAAAATCCAGAATAATATTCTTTCCTAATACAAACATATTATAATTTACAACTGCAAAATAGATTTTTAAATCATACTCGCTATTTTCTTGTAAATAGTCGCGACATGCCTGAATTGCTTTAATCCAGGCCCGTTGCGGTGGATATCTTTGTGTTTCCGAGGAGAACATAGGAAAGCCTATCGAATGGCATTCATATTTCTGTGCCAATTTTAGAGCTTCCTGATAACAATTATAGAATTTCCGATCTTCCTCTTGAAAACCACCTTCCCATATAGGTTCAACCATATGAATAACATGCTTTGCCTTCAACTGAAAGCCAGGAGTAATCACAGCAGAGCCCGTGTCGCAATGACCTATTTCATCACAAGCTTCTCGCATTTTCTCATATCCCGCTGCATAGAAGATGGCACTACATACTCCATCCCCAGCACCGAGTTCAGAATTCGTGACATTTACGATAATATCCGTATCCAAATTGAAAATATCCCCTTCTCTGATGCATATACTGCTCATGTCAAGCTCATCCCTTTCAATTCCGTTCTAACCTTTGTAGCTTTATCTAAAATATGTCTTCATCAAAATATCAACTATCTGATTGCTTTGCAAATTACCGCGAAAACAACTTTTCACGGTTAAACTGTTTTTCGTTCGGTAAAACCAATTCAAGCTTATCACAACCCGCGAATGCTCCATTGCCAATTTTTAAAACGCTGTTCGGAATAACCAACTTTTCTAATGAATAACAGTCCGCAAATGCGCGCTCACCAATTTCTAATACACTTTCCGGTATGGTAAGTGTCTCTAAATACTGGCAACCGCTGAATGCATCCTTGCCAATATATGTTACCGTGTTTGGAATTCTTACCTTATACAGATGCTCCCAACCCGAAGAAAGCATCCCATCCGGAATAGTTGTAATTCCTTCCTGCACATCTATCACACTGTACGCAAGGGGAAGGCCATTTGAATTTGCGAGATCAGGATCAAATTGGATTTCGCCCTTCCCAATGATAGACAGATTGCCCGCGATATCCAATGACCATTCGCAGTTATCTCCAAGTTTTCCTGTTTGTATGATATCCGTTCCATCATAGTATACAAAATGATCCATGTCATCTTCGGATTCCTTAAGAGCTCTACAGTAATCTTCCCCATAACTTCCCGGATCGACGATTCCCACCATCTTCCATGAATTATTTTCAAACGCAAACCATCCTATACTTACGATAGAAGACGGAATTCGAACATATATCAATGATGGACATCCACTAAATGTTTTCTCTTCAATTGTTTTCATTGAACTCGATAACTTTACTGAATAAAGAGCATAACAGTCTTCAAATGCCCCCTCTCCAACATAAACCACTGAATCAGGGATTATGATATTTTGCAATGAAGTATTGTAAAAAGCCCCGTCTCCGATATATAGAAGTCCATTCGGCAACTCAACATACTCCAGTGCTGTTCTCCAGAAAGCGTAATCAGGAATAATCTCCAAATCCGCGGGGAATTGAACCGTCTTTTTATTCGGTCGGCAATAAATTAAACTGTGTTCTCTGGTATCATATAGTGCATCATCATAAACCGAAAAACATGTATTCAGAGGAGAAATATCAAATGTTAATTCGGATTGAGAAATCTCGCATTCAGGAAAACACGGTCTATCATCTATTGGGTTGCCATTGATCATGATCAGGCTCTCAGGTATTCTAACATATTTCAGATTTTGCCTTATGCCAAGAGCCATCTCTTCTATTTTTAAAGTGCCTTCCTTTATTTCGATAGATTCTACCCGGTTGGGACAGCACACCAGGCTCCTGACAATTTTGTTGTAAAGGCATCCATCAATTGATTCAAATACAGGATTGCCAGAATCAACCGAAACGGTTTCCAGCTTATTGCATTCTTTCCATGGATTTCCGTCTATATACCTTATAGTGCTGGGAATTTCCAGAGATGTCATATCTTCCGGCCATGATCCACCGCTATCGATACTTAACACCTGGAGTGTTTCAAAATCCGTCTCTATGGTTGACGGAATTACTAAGTGATTTGTGTGTTGCTGGCAGCCTATGATTGTTGCTGAACACCAGTGCTTGAGATCAATATCATACACAAATCCATTTTTATCACGGAGAGTATACTCATTATCAGCATATGCAGCCAATGTATATGCAGTCGTGCAAATAATGAATAGCAACACAATTATCGGTAGAAGTTTCTTTGTTTTCTCCGACATTCATATTCCCCCATTCTGTATTAACCGCCTGATTTGCTCGGCGGATCAATATCAACATGATCGCCCGATCACAGTAGGATCTTGCTAAAGTCTTTCCATTAAGCATCTTCCTTATTCCTTCATTTCGCTAAAAAAATCCTTATCCCTTTTTTCTGAAATTATTTCATCTCTTTTATCATGGTCCGATGGTTCATAAAAGAAACACCAAGCCGTTTTTAAATAAACGATACGAATTAGCTTTTTATTTCCCCGAGCCAAGGATATTTCTTACCTTCACATAGAGCAAATCTTATGCTGCCCCATAAAGTGCAAGCGATATCAACCTCGATTGGCTTATTCTCATATTATGTGAATTGGGCGGTAACACAGTTAAAGCATTTCCACATTGCGCATCAGGAAGTGCATTCGATCAATGTGTTTGTCTATGTGCCAGTGACCGCAGTACCATGCCTTATAATCCAGCCTATTCTCGATCGCATCCAGCCATTCCTCTGTGCTGCGATCCACTGTTGACTCATCCAGCCCGGATATAAGCGTTTCAACCGGCGTGTATTTCTGCGGACAAGTATGCGACAGAACCAAATCCACCTTCCAGTCGCAGGCGTCAAGTGATTCTTCTGTTCTTTTCTTAATCTCATCCGACGGCTGTTCATCAGGGAACCAGTTCCAACCGTACCTCAACCGTTGAAATTTATCTGCGGAGTAAGCTCCACCAACCACAATCGCTTTCTGCCCTTCCAGATTAAAAACCTCACCATCCTTCGCAAAAAGAAGATTTGGGAAATCATCTTCAACATATACCGTGCCACCATGCCAGACTGCCTCATGATAGGACGGAATATTGAAAGGGCGTTCCTCGTGACTTCCATGAATACAGAAAATTGGGATCTCCATTCTGTTTAGCCGTATTTTTCTTTTCCGATCCATCTGATCTGCTCCATAGTAATTCAGCCCTACATCGCCTAACAGGATAAGAACATCATCGGAAGTAATATTGTTCTTCAGGATTGCCCCGAGAGCAGTCCTCGTATTTCCATGGATATCTCCAGTCAAATATAACACACATTTCACCATCCTTCGCGTGTGGAAATTAAAGTCTCTTCTTCAAGCATGTATTTTCATCATTTTATTTCTTTCTTTTTTTCTTAGAAATCCAATGAGAATTGTTACAACTCACATCTGACAATTTAATAAAACCAGTTTCAATAGGTCCG
>CAJOPP010000443.1 GCA_905236365.1 uncultured Lachnospiraceae bacterium | reverse complement strand
GTGCCCTTGGGGAATGGCGTAAGGGCAGCGAAGCGGCAGAATTGTTATGAAAGCGTGGTGGTGGACGCTACCGCGCCCTTAGGGGATAGCGTAGGGGCGCTGAAGCGGCACAATTGTTATGAAAGCGTGGTGGTGGACGCTAACGTGCCCTTGGGGAGTAGCGTAAGGGCACTGGAGCGGCAGAAATCTTCTGATGGTTTCGCTTGCGAAAAAGAAGGAAAAAAAGTGGTCAAAGAAGATGATTTTTTTGCTGACGAAGAGGCATAATCAGGGGCGCCGTATTAAAATATAAGGTGGGTGCCGCGTTAGTTGGCGGTGAAATGGCTTTCGCTGCGGAGAGGATTGACTTGAATTGCTGAAATGGCGCGAAATGTGTCAAACGCAGAACAGCGCAGCGCGAAACGCTCTACGGAGGATTGATTAATGTCTAAACAGCAATTGATAGGGAAAATGGTGATGAACAAGGCTAATCGATCCAGAGGAAGGATTACAGATATACGTGATGGCAAAGTGTATGTAACAAATATGCTAAACACGTATGCTTATCCCTATCCGGCAGCGTTTGCAGACACATTAATACTTGAAGATACAGAGTTGCAAAATAAAATGAAGTCTGAAAGCTATGATGCAAAATTCAGCAGCTTTAAAATAAAATATTCGAATGCAATACGTAGAGAAATATTATACATAAAAGAAACTGGAGGCAAGAAGTACAGAGCAGTAGAGGGAGTCAGAATTCATACCGAAAGAAAAGATGAGTATACATATAGTTTTGAAACTGATTCTGAATTGCATTTTCCCGATGGAACGGTGATAAAACTGTGCTTGGAAAATGAGAGGCCTTATGCTCATATCATATCGTGTGAAGAATTTACTATTATCTTCCATACGGCACAGTATTTAGGGGAGAAAGTGTCTTCCCTTGAATTTACGGCTGAGCCATGGCAACTTATGGAAGCCTTAGTTGAACGGCTTAATGAATTGGACGAGGATACGGCACCTTTAGCATATGAACTTGTGTGCAGAGGAAAAAGTCAAGTTAACTATAAGCCTTATATCAAGGTTGGACAAAATCTTGCACAAAGAAGTGTTAGTGATCAACCGATCACATTCGTTTGGGGGCCTCCGGGTACCGGTAAAACAACAACTCTTGCAAACGTCGCATTAGAGTTCATAAACGAGGGAAACAGAGTACTGATGCTCTCCTATAGTAACGTTTCAGTGGATGGAGCAGTACTTTCGGTAGCGAAACGAATAGATGATTCGGCAGGGAGAGTGGTCCGATATGGGTACCCTCGTTTAGAAAGTGTTGCAAACAGCAAAACGCTTCCGTCATACGCTTTTGTACTGCACAGAAATCCAGAGCTTGAAAAGAGGTATTACTTCCTTAGAGACCAAAAAAAGAAGTATAAAAAGAACGATCCTAAGAGAATAAAGATTAATGAGGAATTAGCTGAAATTAGGAGGGATCTTCTTGCTCAGGAGAAAGAGCTGATTCATGAAGCACCCTTTGTTGCCACTACTGTTTCTAAGGCGATCGTGGATAAAACGATTTATGGGCAATCCTTTGACGTAGTAATCTTTGATGAAGCGAGTATGGCATATGTTCCGCAAATAGTATTTGCCGCAAGCATTGCCTCTAAACGGTTTATGTGTCTTGGCGACTTTAGACAGCTTCCGGCAATTGTGCAAAATCCGGAAGACAATATTCTTCGAAAAGATATATTTGATTTTGTGTCAATTAAATCGTCTGTAGAGAATGAAATGGACCATAAATGGCTGGTCATGCTGAATGAACAGTTCAGAATGCATCCAGTTATTGCGGATTTTGCCGGAAGGCATATGTATAACGAGTTACTCTATACGTCGGAGGGAATATGTGATAACAGACAAGCAATAGCAGAAGTCGGCCCTCTGGAGGGAATTCCTATGGGAATGGTCGACCTGAGCGGCACCTATTCTGTATGCATCAAAACAAATGATGGATCCAGAATTAATCTCTTATCTGCGATGCTTTGCATAAAGATGGCGGAACAAATCAGTGAACAATATGATGTCGGAATTATTACTCCTTATAGCGCACAGTCGAGACTCATATTGGCAATGATTCGAGATATGCAGGAACGGGATAAAAAATACAGGTCTATTAATACCGCAACTGTTCATCAGTTCCAGGGATCAGAAAGACCAGTGATCATTTATGATGCTGTAGACTGTTATCGAATGACTCACCCGGGAGTACTTTTGACTTCTCCCAGAGACGATACGGCTAATAGATTGTTTAATGTTGCATTAACGAGATCACAAGGGAAATTCCTTATGGTCGCAAATAAAGATTATATGTTTCGGAAAAAGATTTCAAAAAATCTTATTTTCACCAAGCTGATTAAGGAACTGGAGGAGGACGGTTGTGCAGAAACGGTTGATGCGTTACTAAATGAAGTTGGCACACTACCAGGCGAAACCCCCAATATGTTCTTCAGTACAAGAGAAAAAGAGAATTCAT
>CAJOPP010000442.1 GCA_905236365.1 uncultured Lachnospiraceae bacterium | reverse complement strand
TATAGAAGAGCCTATAGAAGAGCCTGCAAATGGCCCTATAAATGAGTCTGCAAAAGGCCCTATAAATGATGAGCCTGTAAAAGGATCTGAAAAAGAGTCTAAAAAAGGGAAAAAAGATCTGAAGACCTTGTATGAACAGACCCGGGCGGAATTTGATTTTTATTATGGCCTATGGGAACGAGAAGAGACAAAGACCTTAATGAATGCCTTTCTTGCCAGATTACTTCACATATTGAAGAATCTATTGCCTCGCAAAGTGAAGGGGATTCTGCATTTTGGCGCTGCTTCCCCGGATGTCACAGGATATGTGTTTGGATGGTATTGTGTAGCTCAAGCACTTTATCCCAAAAGACTATTTCTGGAGCTGGAGCCGGATTTCGAGAATGAGATTCTGGAATGTGATCTTTTGATAAAGGGACATTTTACTGTTTTTACTTTGTTATTGGATGGTCTTAGAGTGATACTGGACAAGCGGCTATGGCGTTTGAAGAAAACAATCGAACAGCATCGCAACGGCGATACAAAACAAAAGCCGTCCAAATCAAAAAAGAAATAAGAATCAATGCTTTATAAAACATGTAGCTTTGCAAAAAATATTTGATGAATGAAATAGATTTTAACGAAATCTTAGAATGGAGGTTAGGTATGGCTGAAAATGGCAATCAGTTCCAAAGTGTGGTGGAAGCACTTCTGAAGGGGATGAACACTGTTCTCTCCACCAAAACCGTGGTGGGTGAGGCAACAAAGATTGGTGATACGATCATTCTTCCTCTTGTGGATGTGACCTTTGGCGTCGGCGCAGGCGCCGGCAACAAGACCGGAAAAGAAGGGAATCATGGCAGCTCCGGCACGGGAGCAGGCGGAATTGGCGGTAAAATGACTCCCAGTGCCGTATTGGTGATCCAGAATGGTGTGGTGAAGCTGGTAAATGTCAAGAACCAGGATACTGTTACAAAGGTTCTGGATATGGTGCCTGACATGGTGGATAAATTCCTGGAAAAGAAAAAGGATAAGGACGGAGAGCAGGTATCCGATCAGCAGGCACTGGACATTGCATTTCCGGAAGAGAAATAGTCGAAAAAAGCAATCTGAAGAGTTATGATCTGAAGGAAAATAGCTGTAAACTCAGACGAGCAACTTATGAAGGCAGGAGCCATAAGGTTCCTGCCTTCATATTATATAAAAAATGCATCATGCGAAGGTCACAATGAGAAAGCTTGCGGGAATCGGAATACTGTGCATGGCCTTTGGAATGTTTCTTATGCTTTTGGTCAGAGACAGATTGGTGGGTCTATTGCTGATCCTTATTTTGGCGGCGGCAGGGTATTTTTGCCTGACTGACTGTTGAATAGCATGGCAGAATAGTATAGACTCAAAAGAAATATCTTTTTGTAACAAATAATATAAAAAACCCTGTAGAAATATCTCTACAGGGAATTTAACTGAGGTCAATTCTGATAAAAAACTTAGGCTCTCTCAACTTTGCCGGAACGCAGACAACTTGTGCAGACATGAAGGCGCTTTGCCATTCCGTCAACCTTGCACTTAACGCGCTTTACATTGGGATTCCAAATTGCGTTGCTTCTTCTATGAGAGTGGCTTACATTATTTCCGAAATGAACACCCTTGCCACAAATATCACATTTAGCCATCCTGAACACCTCCTCGTCCTAACAAGATTATATTGCCGAAAATTCACAACATTGATATATTAACAGATAAGCTTTGGAAAAGCAAGCCCTAATCACAAAAAAAATATTATTTTTCATATTTTTATGAATTTGAACTTTATTTTTTGCATAAAAGCTGATATAGTAATATAGATATGTTATCATGGAATAGAATTGAGCATTCTTTTAACAACGGAGGAAGAGTTATTAGAATCTGGCCCAATTGCGGGGCAGAACAGGCAAAGATCAATGTCCGCTGTACTTCATGCGGAGCAAAGATGGATGAGATTGAAAAATTCTGATTGGGTAATGAAAATTATATAACGATTAACAGCGATTTGGAAAGTTATAAAATCGAAACAAAAACAGAAAGGAAAGGGAATTGTATGAAAGGTTCTACAATCGATACACATATGGGCAGTGTTGCCATAAATAATGATGTGATCGCACAATACGCCGGAAGTGTGGCCGTTGAGTGCTTTGGCATTGTCGGCATGACTGTCGCAGGTGTTCGTGACGGATTGGTTCGTATTCTGAAAAAGGACAGTCTCAGTAAAGGAATCCAGGTCTCTGTCTCCGGCAGCCAGAAGCTGGTGTTGGATTTCCATGTGATCGTGGCATATGATGTGAGTATTGTTGCTGTTGCGGACAACTTGATCAATAATGTCAAGTATAAGGTGGAAGAATTTACCGGCTTAGAGGTGGAGAAGATCAATATTTTTGTTGAAGGCGTTAGAGTGATTGATTAAAGGGAGGATTCTGTTGTGGCTTACCAGGAAATAGACGCTAAGTTGTTTTCACAGTTATTCTTAGCGGCTGCCAAGAACTTAGAGCGTAATAAAGAGATAATCAATGAATTAAATGTATTCCCTGTTCCTGACGGAGATACCGGAACAAATATGACCATGACGATCATGTCAGCGGCAAAGGAGGTTGCCGCACTGGAGGAGCCGATCAAAATGGATGCGCTTTGTAAGGCCATTTCCGGCGGATCCCTGCGCGGCGCCAGAGGAAATTCCGGCGTTATTCTATCCCAGCTGTTCCGTGGCTTTACAAAGGTGATCAAGACTTATGATACCTTAAATGTTACCAACATTACGGAAAGCTGCGAAAAGGCTGTTGAAACTGCCTATAAGGCAGTCATGAAGCCCATGGAGGGTACGATTCTGACTGTTGCCAGAGGGATGTCGGAGAAGGCCAGAGAATTATGTGATGAGGGTGTTACCAATCTGGAAGAGTATGTGTCCGGGGTTTTGGAGCATGGCCGTTATGTACTGGATCAGACCCCCGAGCTGTTACCTGTATTAAAGCAGGCAGGTGTGGTGGATTCCGGCGGACGGGGACTGGTAGAGGTTATTTCCGGCGCTTATGCATTCCTGTCCGGAAAGGAGACGGATATCAGTCTTGGAACGGCAGAGCCTGCAAAGGCTGTGCAAGAGGAAAAGCCTGCTGCAAAAGAGGTAACCTTCCATTATGAGACGGAATATGTGATTTCTCTGTCCAAGCCCTTTAACATTAAAATAGAGTCGGATTTTAAGAATTATCTGGATTCCATTGG
>CAJOPP010000441.1 GCA_905236365.1 uncultured Lachnospiraceae bacterium | reverse complement strand
TCTCCTTTTCACGAAAGATGCATCAAAACAACAACTCTCGATATATAATAAATAACACTTACACTCATATCACCATTATATCATCTGCAAAACACGACTACAACTGACAAAAAGGAGCCCTATGCAGTATTTTCGCTGCCTAGGACCCTTTATTCAGCTTTCTTAATCGGATGCCTTATTATTGTCATCCACTTATCTGCCGGAACCTTTCTTGCATCAGACAAATAAATTTCATGATGAAGTCTCTCTGCACTCATATCATTTATATAACCGCTTTTTTCAAGAAATCTATCCATGATAGCGATGCTCTTTGGTTCCTCATCAAACGGACCTACATGCATTATCTGGGCACATAACCCTTCCTCTATCGTTATGAATTCTGCAGAAGAACAATCCGGTTTTTTCTTATTTGTTGCCATCTTCACAGCCCATTCAAAATCTTTTTTTGATACAAAATCAGGAACTCTGATGACAGAAATCCAATGAAAGGTTGACTTATTGCCATAATCGATACCGACCATATCTTCCTGCCTGCCGGCTCGATCGGTTCGGATCACTCCATCCATTTGATGTTGTGTTTCCTGCCACCAGAATCCTTCCAATGGCGGAACCACATATTGAAAAAATCCTTCAATTTTATAATCCGTTTTATAGCTCATTTTCAAGGTGTACGCTACCGCATACAAAACACTGATCGCCTGCTGGTAGGCACCACCTTTTTCGTTAGGATCGCCACCTCCCCTAACTGCAATGTAGTTTGCTCTGGGCAAATTCACAATTTCAGGTTTACTCTTAGGCATATAAAACTCTTTTGAATCTTTTTTGAAATCGTAAACCATTGCCATTCTCCTTTTGATTCTCTACTTGTTTTGTTGTAGCATCTTGAGAAATCTTTTATCGTTGAACTGCTCATTCGTTAAAAACGACCCATTGTAAAACATGGCATAAGTTGTACACGGGCTTGGAACAGACTGTGCCTCTTCTTTGGTAGTGATTCGGATTGCCCGGAAAGGTACATTATTTTCCTTAGCAACCTGCTCAATAATTGATACATATTTACCATTGAAAGGGCATTGATTCGTATAATATAAAACATATCCATCCGTTTCAATATGTGGGTGCTTTGCACACTCTTTAAAGCGTGGAATAACAGCATTTTCTTCGAAGGGAAGATACCATAACTGGATTCCTGCATCTGACTCATCTGCCACCTTGAAACCTTTATAAAGTAAATGCTTCGGATCAGACAAAAATGGTTTCTTTTTGGCAGCAGAAAGAATACACAAACCGATTTTTCCCTTCTCCTTACTTTCTTCGATGCACGCATTCAAAAGATCATTGGAGTATCCATGTCCTTTAAAGGAACCTGACACCCAGAAACAGTCAATATACATATAATTCTCCGCAATAATCGGAACCCATGCTTGTTCTGCCGGAATATACTCAATAAAACATTTTCCACGCTCTACGCTTTTCAAAAATACAAGCCCATCTTCAAAGCATTGTTTCATCCAATCTTTTTTTGATGAAACCTGAACATCTTTATTATTTGAAATTGCACAGCAGATATGCTCTTCATCAATATTTTCTTTCGTTACTCTGATATACTCCATCTGACGCCTCCCTTATATCTTTCTCTATCGAGTTATACGTTGAAATGTTCTTCTAATGTAATCTGTCTTCCGGCAGCTTTATCCTCAAATTCTCGCATGTAGGAAAAAATCTTCATGCTGTCACATACAATTCCGTTACGTGCACACTCATCCTTAACCACTTTCATCAATTTTTTATTATGAGGCGAAGGTACCTCATAAGCATTCCCATAGGTTCTGATATACTGCTCTTTCATCCCCGGAAAATGTTTATCCAATTGTTTATAAAAGTATTCTCTGTTCCCTTCCCGTAAGGTAACTCCTATATCAAACAACATGATTCCATATACTTTCGCCTCTCTGCAATAATCCAAAAGTCCGCGAATATTCTCTTCCGTATCATTTATAAATGGCAATATAGGCGTCATCCAGCAAATAGTGGGAATTCCTTCCTCACGCATAATTTGCAAGATTTCAAATCGTCTCTTTGTAGTACATACCCCCGGTTCAAGAATCCTACACAACTCCTCATCATAGGTGGTCATAGTTATTTGTACTACACATTTTGTTTTTCTGTTAATACTCTTTAACAGGTCTAAATCACGAAGTATTAAATCTGATTTCGTTTGAATTGCAAGTCCGAACTCATATCTATCGATAAATTCCAGACATCTCCTGGTAAGCTTAAGCTCCTTTTCAATCGGAAGATACGGATCGCTCATAGCACCGGTTCCAATCATGCAACGCTTTCTTTTTCTGCTCAGTGCATCTTCCAAAAGCTTAGGTGCATTCATCTTAACTGCAATATCCTCAAATGCATGATCCATCTGATAACATGTACTCCTGGCATCACAATAAATACACCCGTGAAGACATCCTCTGTAAAGATTCATTCCGTTTTGTGGACTCAATATTGACTTTGCAATCATTTCATGCATAATATTTCAACATCCTTCTATTTCTTTTCCAACAAACATTTAATCGTCTTACAAGCTACAATACGCGCTCCCGGCGGATTATCCCCATGCTCTGTATCATTTGAATAATCAGTCAGTAATTGACATGGGAAATCAGTGCACTCTCCGCAAAAGGATATTCTCTTTTGTATAGCACATGCAGCAACCGGACACGGAGTTTCTCCAGCGTGAAAAGGCATCCCTTTTGTAGCTACGCAACCGGCACAACTGCAAGGTTCTTTATACTCACAATTCGTACAATCCAAACCGCAATATGTCGTCAGCAAGATTTCTTGTTGACGTTTTTTGCTAAAGCCGTGAAGCACCAATTCATAGGATTTATCCAACATATCCTTTAGCAACTCATCCGGCACTTCGCCATCAGGATTGATAGAATTCCAATGTACTTTATTCATATAATATCCGGGAATAATATCTTCATATTGTTGTCTGAGAAAATCCCCATCCAGCGGATCCAGTTTCAAGGTAATATAAAGGGGCTTATCCTCATTTGCTCCATCTAAACATATTGCCACAAACAATTTTCCTCCGACCATATAGCGAATCCAATTCCACTCTTCTTTCAGGTCTTTTGTAACACCT
>CAJOPP010000440.1 GCA_905236365.1 uncultured Lachnospiraceae bacterium | reverse complement strand
TACACCATACACTGCCAATAATAAGAAAGCGATTTTCATAAATATAGGCAGTATATCCACATTGCTATTTCGTTTGTAATATGGATAGGCTTGGTATATTCCTAGAGCAAAAACAATAGAAGCAACACTAACAATACTGTTCACCGTTGCAACTTGTCCTTTAATCTCAGCACCCAGGAATCTTGCCTGGAAGACAGTAAATAAAAACCCGACAAGAACCCCAAAGAACTTTGATATGAGAGAGAACGCATAAGGGTTTTGAATAATTTTCTTAATTCTGTTTAACATGCTATATCCTTATTGCGCCTCCAGACGGTATATGCCGATATTTGAGGCTTTTCTCATAGTATCCATTCATCAGAAATACCACATAGTACATCATGTAGAACGTGCCATGAGTGTGAGCCGTAAAGAAAGAAATAACAATGATAATCGCAGACATCCAGAAATATTTCTTTTTCAGCAAAAATAGTCCTTGACCATAAAACCAATATGTCAAAGCTACTCCTATTATTCCCCATCTAATATAGGTAGCAAAAAAACCAGCAAGATTAAATTCCAATGTTCCCGATACATTTGCCGCCCCAAACAAGACGGCTCTGCCTGAAATGCCAGTTATATAATTTAAGGCCAATCGGACTCGCCCTGATATTGCATTAGTACCCTCTGTATCGGTAAAGATTCGATTCACGCTTCTGCGGAACAGGGGAATATAAAAATACGCAAGCGAAAGTACACAGATTATAATAATAACTATTAAAACATTTCTTCCTGAAAATATCTTTCTATAATCGATATGTTTGTCAGCAGCGCCTTTTTTATAGATCAGAAAATACAATGACCAGAGGCCTATGCAAGCAACAATACTAAAACCGGATGTGGACATAACCATTGCAGTTGTTATTATAATCGCCTTGTTCCGCCGCCATTTAGTCATTCCCGGAGAAAGCAATAAAATGCAAAGGAGCGGAAAGCTATACAAAAACAAATGCGAAGGCTCAAGGAAGAATGCCGCAGGTCTATATAGTCTGCCAGCACTGGATGAGTTCAGATGTCTTACCCATATCACATCCTGGCTTACCAACAAATTAAATGGACGCAAGTTCAATGTGTGATGAAAAATATAATGTGAAATATACTGAACAAACAATAGGACAACTGCCAGGCTTACAACATTTACCGCGTATTTTAAAAAAAACACCGTATTAACACACCCGCATGCGATGCATAAAAATACCCATATCATAAAAACAACATATAATAAACGCGATACAGATATTGTATGATCAACTGCCGTATATAGCTCAAACAAAATCAAAGGAAATATTGCAGATAGTGTTTTAGCATTATATCCGCGGCCACTCCGAGTCAAAAAGCGAAGAGAAAGAATAGGGAACGCAAAAAACAAAGCTGTAAAACCAGCGTTTTCATAAAGTCCTTTATAATGTTGTAAGAGCGGTGATACGGCAATCAGAAGCGCACAAAGTTTATCTAAGGATGAGTCGTTCCAACTGCCATATGAGACAAGTTCTTTGTACTCACCTGTACCTTTCCTGATTTTTATAACCATTGCCAGTCCCTTTTCTTCTAATTATTTATACATAATTATGCTCAATATCTTCTCTTGCTGTCGCCTTCCTGATGCCGCATTCATCCGGAATCTTCAGCAAAACGAAGTCCCCCTGACCCCTTTGACAGGCGCTCCAAGAATCAATGCTTTTTCTTCTCCATTGTTTCCTTATACCGGAGAACCTTATGGAACAGATGACTCCAGAACGGTTTCTTATCGTCCTTGCTGTAAATAACTTCCTGTGTGTTCTTCCAGCTGAACCAGGAGGGGTTTGCCCTAAAGCGATCCGGAGACTTCAGGAACCAAGCAAGATCTGTATCAAAATGCCGGATATACATTCCAAACTTATCATTCTCCTGATACTGGATCACATCCTGGTCATACACCATCTCCAGCATTTGCTCAGATATGTTGCAACCGCACATGAAGGCCATTTTCACGCTTTGCGGGATACGACCATTGATCTCCAAAAGCCTCGGCTCTCCTGTTTCCTTGTCCACCATAAACGCGACATTGGCAAACCCCTTCCATCCCAAGTCCTGGAGAAGTTTGCCTGCATATCGGAGGACCTCATGTGCATCAACAGTCTGTATCAGCACACCAGAGCCTGCGTCAATAGGGAACCAGCGAAGCACATCTACAGCATATGATGTACAGATGTTTCCTTTCTGATCTATAAAGAGGTTCGTTCCAATTCGCTTATCAAAATTCACAAACTCCTGTACTACATAATCGTCAGGGTCAAGCCCCTTTTCTTTCATGTATGGCCAGAAGTCTTCCTTCTTCTCAAACTTATGAAAGCCGAT
>CAJOPP010000439.1 GCA_905236365.1 uncultured Lachnospiraceae bacterium | reverse complement strand
GTCAGCCCATCGTTAACTATAAAAAATCCATCAAAATCCGTGATTTGCCTCAAAATCCGATCAAAGATTTTTGGGCATGAAAAAACCCCGGAAACGTTGATTTTCCGAGGTTTTTTCATGTCTCTTGGTCTCGATCAACGCTTGCTGAACTGCGGTGCACGACGAGCCGCTTTGAGACCGTATTGGGAGAAAACCCCCGTAAACCCTTTATTTTCAAAGGAAACCGTCAAAATTCGGATGTTGAAATTTAACCATTTTCATATTTCTATGGATATTCTCTATGATCTTGTCAGCTTTTGACTTCGCCGGGAAGACGCCTGAAAATCCACCGTATACTTCTCAGTCTGCCGTTACAAAACGCTGCTTAGGGCTCTTCGGTTTATCTGGCATTGTCATTATTAATCTGCCCTGATCTATAAGAGGCTGTACAATTGCCGACATTGTATAATACCGGGACTTCCCTGTGAAAGTAGTCAGTTCTTCCCGGGATTTAGGAATCCTGCAATATTCAAGAATTGCACGATGTATATCCGTCTTATCAATCTCTGTATCAGGTACTCCAGTCCCATTCCGGAAAATCACTTTAAAAACACCCCGGGCCACACGAAACTCCGGCCTGGGGAGTTCTGCATCCTTGAAGGCCTTAATGATCGTAGGGATTCCTGAATAACGGTTTTCTGTCACCTTCAGGAGTTCCAGCATATTTGCCAGAGCTGCATTTCTCGTTTCCGGTCGGCCTTGTCCTAATTGGTTTACTGAACCGCCGCCATAAAGTCCACCTTTACTGATAATCTCCAATCTGTCACGATACATCTCTATGCTGACAGGTGTATTCTCAGTCAGTATACTGTAATCGCGATGCACCAATGCATTCAGGATCGCTTCCCTGACCGCAATGATCGGATATTCATCCTTATCCGCACGATGTCCGTTCTCATCGACAATGGTTTTAGTCCGCATGTTCCTGCGGACAAAATCAACTGCTTCCTCCAGCATCTCCGGAATAGCACCTGTAATACGCTTATTATCCAGAAATCTTGCTCCATCTCTGTCTGTATTGCCCATTTCTGTTCCAGGTACAGACACCGCCGTGATACAAAGCTGCGGAAACCAGGTTTGAGGATATAATGAGAAAGTCATGACTCCAGCCAATGTTGTTTCTCCTTTTACCGTAATTCCCATTAATTCCTTAATCTCTGTATCAGATAATGCTGTCAGATTACTCCTTTCATGTTTTACCGCTTCCAGATATTGCTCTAAACGATTATTATCAAAAAATCTTCCACTGCATTCCGGAACAGTCCGCAGTTCATCTCGTATTCTTCTGCGAAATGCTTCAAAGCTGTATACTTCATACTCACTCATTGGCTCATCGGCATCTCCTACTCTGACATATGAACCCTTCAGTCTCCCTGCTCCTCTATAAAACACCGGTCTGTTCCAGTATTCTACGGGAGGAATCTCTGCAGAAAGAACAACCTTTCCGTCGATCTCTGCCGTAGTAAAAACTGCCCGAACACTTGGCTCCATCTGACCGCAGGCCTCCATAGCCTTTTTTTGAGCATTCTCCGCATTATATACACCCGTAACAGCATAATTGTCTTTTTCCGAAATACCGAAAATAATGACACCGCCTTCATCCTGATTAGAAAAAGAAGAAAGCGTATCATATATCTTTTTGGGGAAATCCACTTGTGCAGCTTTTAGTTCAACCGTTTGGAATTCTGTCTGCCTTCTCTGTATTTTCCGGATCAGATTGACCAATTCTTCCTCTCTCATATCGCGACAGCCTCCTGTAAATTTGTTATTATTATAGCAGGAACCCGCCAACTTGGCAAGTGATATCGAACTTTGCCAAGTTTATGTGAAGGATGCCAAGTAACTTGGCAAGTTTCATTTTCAAAAACTGTATGTCCCGAAAAACCAGAGATTCACTTTTTCTGATACAGATCCAGCACAAAGGTGTCATCAATCACGATCTGATTGCCATGGCGAAGCACTGCATTCTTCACGCCGCCGAAAAACGGTTCTTTACACTCTTCCTTGATTGTAATGAGATCCGCATTGGTCTTTATGAACTCAACATACTCGTCTGCGGTATAAATCCTCTGACCATAGAATTTGGTTTTCCCAAGGTAATGGAAACCGAACTGTTCGCCGATCTCGTAGTCAAATTTGCAGGTATATGGAATCTCTACGGCATAATG
>CAJOPP010000438.1 GCA_905236365.1 uncultured Lachnospiraceae bacterium | reverse complement strand
ATTACGGCCTGAGGATGCTGGGAATCGGGTATATGCTTAATTTCTTCATTTCGGTGGTACCTTTCGGCTTCCTTACCACATGGGTTTATGTAAAAAACGGCCGAAGCATGCTTGCAAGCATCATATTCCACTTGTTTGTGAATTTTATGCAGGAGCGTATTGCCATAACGGCGCAAACCAAGTGTGTGGAGACATTTGTAGTCATAGTGGTGGCAGCAATCATAGTTCTTACCAATAAGGATATGTTCTTTGAAACAAGACATGTGGGAAAGTTGCCGGAAGAGAATGCCACTTGTTTTACGCTTTGATATCGGTTGTGATGAATGGAGGTCGATTTCATTTGACAAAGGCGGCGACAGAATTTCTCAAAAAGTAACAGAAAATTGGGTCGGGCTGCCAGAGCACTATTACAAACCACTCCAAAAGAGGGATGGATTCTCCGAATACAAAAATTCCGATATGCAAATGACAATACAAAAGATTGCTTTTGTAAGACGATAGTGTTACAATCAAGAAAAAGGAAGGAGAGATCATTATGGCACTATCTACTCTTACAGCTCGTGTGGATGAACACGATAAAATTGATTTTGACTTATTTTGCTCATCAGTCGGACTCACATCATCTGCTGCAATTAATATTTATGTGAAAACAGTTTTGCGTGAAAAAAGGATTCCATTTGAAATCAAGCAAGAAGATCCGTTCTTTGATCCTGTTAATCAGGCTTACATCCTAAAGTCTGTGAAAGAACTGCGTGAAGGGAAAGGAACAGCGCATGAATTGATAGAGGACAGCAATGAGCGAGAAAATATGGTCTGATGATGCATGGAAAGATTATCTCTATTGGCAGACGCAGGATAAGAAAACCTTAAAACGTATCAACCAGTTGATAAAGGATATTGAACGTAACGGTGCAATGCATGGGATTGGCGATCCTGAACCTTTGAAAGGTGATTTGCAGGGTGAGTATAGCAGACGGATAAATGAAAAGGACCGCTTGGTATACCACCTTGATGATAGTCGTATATATATTTCCCATTGTAAGGGACACTACGGCGATAAATGATGCTATCTTTCTAAAGCAGGGCCGATGGCTCTGCTTTTACATATATGATACGGATTATAACTTCCTCCCAATTGGGGAGGAAGTTGTGCGTTTGGTAGAAAGTAAAAATGTTTTTGCAGGAAATGGTTTTGGGAATATGCGATAGAAATTACACCGGAGTATCTGATTGGGGCATACTGTCACATCAGAATTGATGACCAGACCTATTCGGTTATGGACTGCAATTGGGGAAAATGGAAAATCAGATCCGATTTGTAATGGAGATAACTGTATTCTGTTTGATGGCAATAGATCTTGCCTGCTAACGTGGAGCACTATTTTCCAGAATGTTTAGCATTTCCCGCGGAGTGACAATGTAAGGCTTTTTTGGAAAATGTCTTATGTTTCCTGTGACGAGATAGGTATGTTCTTCCTGATACGCGAGCACTGTTTCGTAAAATGGGAGATCTTTGCTGTCTGACAGTGTTATGCCCGAGGGAGAAGGCTCAGTAAGTATACCGAATTTTTCAATGGCTGATATGAGGTAATTGATTAGTCTGCTGTTGAAATTGAATTTAGGACGCAATAAGACTTCGCGGTACTCATTAAGAATAGTTGAGCTGTAAACAGGGATTATTTCACCGGCAAGTACTTTATTTAATATCAGAACGGTAGCAGAATCCTCTTTGCTTGATAACAGCGCGGCTACAAGGACATTGGTATCAACGACGGCACAGCAGATCATGCATTTTCCTCCGCCCTTGCTAGGCGTATTTCTTCATTGATATCGTCCAGAGACATATCCTGTAGTCCGTTTTCCTTTGCCTGTGAACGGAGTGCTTGAAAAGCGGACATGGCACCTTCACGTGTAATGTCAGAGTTGGAAGAAGCAATCTCAAACGGGATCCGGCGCTGCCGAACCACTGCTCTGGCAAAAACATTGATCGCGGTAGATGCGTTCATCCCAAAATCCTGACACAGACTGTCGAACTGCTTCTTGAGATTATCGTCCATGCGGACGCTGAAAGTGGCTTGAGCCATAGGAACCTCCTAATCAAATATGGTTTTTATCGGTTTACGGAATCAAAAATACTTCTTTGATTATATAAATTATATCGAAACAGGTTCGCATAGTCAACAAAAAGAACACAATAGGTTCGGATTGATACTTTTACGGTCGTCTGGTAAAATCTATAAACAAGAAGGAGGATAAAGCAAATGAGCAGAATTCATGACTTAAGTCCGGCGCGCAAGACTCGCAAGCGAGTCTTGACGCATTCTTGGTGACCAATCAACGAACCCGCATGGGAATGTCATACACTGTTTAGGTACAGGACCTGATATTCTCAGGCGGGTTTGCTTTTTGTCTCTTTGCGCCGGGAGACATGGCAAAAACTATTTGACAAAGGTAAGAACCTACGATATAATTAGTAAGAACTTACGAAAAGAGGGGGCTATGAACATCGACAAAATTGCCATTCTCATAAAGAAAGCGGCTTTGGAGGCGGAAAAAGTGCAGATGCCCATCCTGCAGAGTCATGATCTCTCGGTTGCACAGTACAAATTCCTGAAATATCTGTATAGCGCACCGAAGGATTCTGTCCGTATCGTTGACCTGGAGACATATTATTCTATGACACATCCTGCCGCGATCGATATTCTGAAAGTGCTGGAGAAAAAAGGTTAT
>CAJOPP010000437.1 GCA_905236365.1 uncultured Lachnospiraceae bacterium | reverse complement strand
TGCCTCACCTCGATTTCCTTATTGTTATAATATCACAACCATTATATTTTATCCATATTATTTTGCAAAATAAATGTAGAATAAGTCGATAATAAACGCAATCAATCTATACCATGATTGATATTCTTTGATCTCTTGTTTTCTCTATTTTTCTCCCTCTCCTCATTTGCTCTTTCACAGCCTTCTATATTGTTCTCGGCTTACAATAACTAACGTTTTGTATTTTTTAACCACTCAACAAACCCTTCACCAGCAATTATTATATTAACTTAAATTTGATAATGAACGCATAACTAAATCCACATCCTGATTCTCCAATTCATGTATTATATGTAAATATGTCTTTTGCGTAGTTGTCATGCTAGAATGACCTAATCTCCTAGCCACACTTGCAATAGACACCCCTGCAAAAAGTAATAATGAAGCATGAGTATGCCTTAATCCATGAACTGATATTACAGGTATATTTGCATCTCTACAATGTCTTTCCAATATATTATTCACAGTAGAATTATACACTTTACTATTATTTTTCACAAAAATAGGTTCGTCTTCAGGAAGCCCTTTTACCAACTCCGAAAATTGGATTACCATCTGCCAATCAATTTGAATCTTTCTAACAGATGACTTATTCTTTGTAGGCATAAATCCCCCATCTCCTTTATAATCCCATGTTTTATTAATAGCTAGTGATTGATGTGCAAAATCAAAATCTTTTGGTGTTATTGCCAGTGCCTCCGAAAATCTCACTCCAGTCTTTGCAATCAAGAGAATAAGCCAATCCCAATTTACTTCTTTATCTAAATTAAGATTGATAAGAAGGGTATGTAACTCAAATTGGTTCAAATATTTTGTTTTCTTTTCTGTCGGTGTTTTCCCTTTTATTATTACCTTTCTTGTCGGATCTTTTTCAATCAATCCTTCATCAACTGCATCAAGAATTGCACCTTTTAGTTGATGATGAAAGTCCATCGTCGTTTGTCTTTCATGTACCAAGGCATAATTGTTAATAAGTTCCTGATAAACAATTCGTGTCAAATCACACACCCTAACATCAGGTATAAGTTTTTCTATCCACACATGAGTCATATAATATTTATCAAGTGTAACTTTTCGTATAGCACCCTCCTTGTATATATGAATCCACTGCGAGTAATAGTCACAAAACAAATCACTTTTTTTAGCATCTTCCATAATATGCACCTCCTTTAATAATACGTACGCTGATGAAGGGTGATAAGGTTATCTAGGTTGGATAAAAAAGCTCCTATCTTTAACCTTTCAGCCTTAGTTGGAATCATAACATCAAAGTCACGAATATCCTCAATAGTAACTGTTGCCTGAGCTCCACCCTTTGTACATGTATGTATTTGATTTTGTCCATTTTTCGAGCACATAAAATGATACAAATAGTCTGCATCATTTTCTTCTAAAAGCTTAGATACGCAGATAGCTCCACTTAAAAAACAATGCCTATCTCCAGGGAAAAGCCCTATATTTCCCACACTTGCGCCAACGATTGAAAACAAAATGCACTTCTCATCAAGGTTAATTTTCGGAAAATCTTTTGCAACTATCTTAGGAATATAATAATCTGTATTATAATCAATACTTGTTCCAGTAAAATTTTTAGTTTGCAAATATGGTAAGGTATCATCAGATGCTTTTGTTAATAAAGATTTTTTTATTGTTTTTGTATAATCAAATCCCGTCTGCTTTGTAACAATCGAACACATACTTCCAAACTTACGCTGTTCCCAAGAATGAAAAAAGAGCCAGAAAAAATCTGTCTCTTTTTTCACTAACACATATACCAAATAAATCCTTATTATAATAATGGTTTTATTTCATTCATAAGATTATCTTTAAAATCATTGATAATAACTGTTCTATACTTAAATTTAGCTATTGGTTCATCAACACTTTCTTTGTACTTAGCATAATCTGCTTTTTCCTTAAAATTATTCTCATTAGCCATAACACCATTTCTATAATGCAAAACTTCATACATTACATCTTCCTTTGGTATAAACCATTTACCAGAAAAATCAGAAGCAGCTTTATCAATTGCATCGTTACGAAGTCTGTTAATTATAACTGACATATCCTGCCCTGCATATTTGCTCTTATCACGTTCTATATCATCTACTACAGAACTCAATAATTCACCTAATCTCGGATTATCCTTCTTGAAATCATCAATCATTCCCCGCACTGCTAACATCTGCTTATTAAATTCTTCTTCATCCAAACAAGCTTCATCGTCAGTCATAGGAATAAGATTGGTAAGCCCTTGTATAAGACCTATTATATACTCATAATCTATAGTGAATCTCTCTACTGCAACAAGCTCATAATCTTCAACCACCGGATTATCACTGACAGGTTCTTCTATATCCGGCTTTTCACGTTTTAATTCTTCAACAACATTTTTGTAATGAGCTGCATAAGTTTCATATTCTTCCTGTGAAAAATCATACTCTGATACCACATCTTCTGAATAATCAGAAAAAGCTTTCAAATGAGAAAAATACTTATCTAAATCTCTAAATAATTTTACAAATGATTTCTTTTGGTCTAAGGAAAGTGTTGATATATAATCCGCGGTCGGAGTTAACCCTTTTAAGGCTCGTAAGGAAACCACAAACTCCTCTCGTACAGCTTCCCATTCTTCTGCTAACGGCTGTCCATCACCACCGAGAGAATACATCTTCAAAGCATTATCAATTTCTTCCTTAAATTCTTTGGGTGATTGAAATGTTACTATCTGTCCATACTGCTTAACCTTGTCAAACAATCTGTTTGTTCTTGAAAATGTTTGTATTATATCCTGCGGTTTCATAGGCTGTCTATCAATGAATACTGTTGAAATAGGTGGTGCGTCAAATCCTGTAAGCAGCCTATCTACCACAATAACAAGGTCCAGCTGCTCCTCTCTCTTTTTATATTTGTCTTCTTTTCTCGCCAAACGCTTATTAAGATTGCTGTTATATGCCGATATTCTTTCAACTGTAAATGCAGTATCAAACATCTCATTATATTCAAGAAGTGCTGTTTTCATTTTCTCTTGATTAACCTGCGAAGCCTCATCATTTTCGGTGACCGAGTATGTTATTGCAAACTTTGGAAAATCCGGAAGTGCCTTCTTAATTTCTTCATCAATTTTAAGACTGTCTTCTCCTCTTTTTATCTTGCTTAACAACTCATAGTAATACTGTGCTGTCTTAATAGAACCAACAGTAAGTATTGCTTCATAAGTTTCCCCACGTCCATTAGCCATTCCAAATTTTGAATAACATTTATTGAGAATAACATTCAGAACACTTCTTCTGTGTTCTTCTGTATTATACAGCTCAACATCAACGTTTTCCCTTGTTCCAAGATTCTCTACCATGAAACCAAGTACTGCTTCATCATGAATTGCTTCCTTAATAGTATAACTATGCAAACATTTTCCGTATAATTGTTCTGTAGTCTGTGGCAAATCACCTTTTACTTCATACCCGTTTTCTTCAAATATTGGTGTACCTGTGAAACCATACCATAAAGAATCTCTAAAAAATGTTTCTATCAATCTTTTTGTTTCAGGTGATACAGCCCTATGACATTCATCTACTACAAATGCAACTTTCTTCGACTTAATAGCATCGTATTTGGGAGTTCCCTCTTTCAATCTTTTTGTAATCATAATCTGCATTTTCTGTCGAGTTGTTACGATCATCTGCCTATTTTTGTCTGCCATTTTATTAATAAGTGCTGTAACATCGTCAGTATTATCCACATCTATAGTGTCATTATCTGCATAAGATTGAAATGCCATAGTCGTCTGGGTATCAAGATCTTTTCTGTCTATTAAAAATACAGTCTTTTCAATAGACGGAATATCCATCAACAGATTTCTTGTAGATTTATATGATGTCATTGTTTTACCGGAGCCTGTTGTATGCCATATAAAACCAGACTCCCCATGCTTTGAAGCATTTCTCATCGCTTCAATTGCATGAATCTGATATGGACGTAAAATAAGTAATCTTTTGCTGTCTTTATCAAGGACAGTATATCTTGTAACCATCTCATGTGCTTCCGGAATCTTCAACACCTGTTTGGCAAATTCAAGATAATTACTTACCGGATTGTTATCGTGATCAATCCATCCTGTAATAAACTTTTTATTTAGTTCGGTATCTCTTGCAGCGGCAAAATACTTTGTTCCTACTTCGTTACTTACCACAAACATTTGCACATTTGAAAAGATTCCCCTGAATTTTCCCTCAGATATGTATTTTTTTATCTGTCTAAATCCATCCATATATGAATGATCCTTATTTTTCAATTCAATATGAATAAGTGGAATACCATTTATCAGAAGTGTAACATCAAATCTCCTATCTCTTGAAAATTCATCATCTTCATCCTTAAAGGCTTGATACTGATTAATCACTTCATATACAGTGGTTCCACCTGCTATATGTTCATTATTTAAAACAAGTAAATGTAAAGTCTCATTACCTCTTTGAACATGAACATATACTTTGCCATTTTCTCCGGCAAGCCATTTCCCGGCATCATAAAAAGTGGCATGTGACAAATCGTTTTTGATTTTTTCAAACTCTGATTCACTTAAAGGAACATCATTTAGAATAGCTTTATTATTCTGCTCAAGAATATATTTGAAATTAGACCAAATATCTTCCTCATTTCGTATGTCCTTCCTATATGTCCACTGAGAATCACCTTCACATAATTGATTTATAAGTTTTTGTTCAATAACAGATTCTAATTCAGCCATTCTCTTATCCTTCCTATTATCCATGATATTCTATCATTCGCTAATTTTTTCCTAATTCTATACAAACATATTTCAAATCTTTAAGGCTATCAACCTTACGCTGATGAAGGGTGATAAGGTTGTCAATACCTGCCAAGAACTCTCCAATTTGTTTTTGTTCTCCAATACTCGGAACTAAAAAGCTCTGCTCAAGGAAATCATCGGTAACTAAGTCATGCATCATTGTAGATGCTTTTGTTGACCTTGAAAGAACTCTTTGCATGAGACTCTCGTTATTGATTGCATACTTCCAAAATTTCAAATCGTAATCAACAATAGGACGAAAAACAGCGAATATATGAGAAACAATGCCATCTCCAATATCATTTTCCACAAATCGTCCGAAGCGAAATTCCTTACTTTGATGTCCTTCAAATGCAATATCGCCTACATTGAATGTGTAATATGTTCTCAAGTATTCTTCGGTCGAAACCTTAATATCCTCTTTGAATTGCATCGTTGCAACAGTGATATTTTTATCCATACCGATGCTACCATCATTTTTTTCACTCGACTTTTTATAAAGATCCCCAAACTTACGCTGTTCCCAAGAACAAGTCAATTTCATTAGATTTACATATCATACTCACGAAAAATCACATCATTTTTTTGATAAATTCTACTATATTAGCATCAGAAAATA
>CAJOPP010000436.1 GCA_905236365.1 uncultured Lachnospiraceae bacterium | reverse complement strand
TGATAGGCTGATAGAAACAGTACACGTTCTCTGTCACAAAGTTATGATCAGCATCAGCTCCTTCAGCAGGATCATTACCTATCCCGTCGAAAAGAACATCTATGTCTGTCACAGTATTACGTGATGGATTAATCTGTGTTAATTTTGCACACAGATAGAATATCGGTGTACCTTTCAATTCAGCACGCTGTTTACCATCCTCTTTATAAAGAATCGCTGCATCCACAATACATGCTGCACCCTTCTCAGTCACAGCTTTATACAAATCATCCTGCCATGTATATTCTGCAGCTTGAGAGTTGCCATCATAGCTTACCTTTCCTTGGGCAGTATAGCCTGAATTGAGATACAAGAGATCAAATTCCGGAAGTGGTGTTTTATCTTTGTTCATCTGGTTCAACTGCGTCTCCGTGAGAGTCACTACCTCAACCGGGAAATTCTCGTATTGATCCGGATCCATATTCAACACACGATTGCGGAACCACTCATTGTTTACAAAACCGCCGGAGTAGTATGTACCATTTGTGGAAATCGAATAGACATAACCATTTTCCACACTATGCAGCGTATACTGACCATCTGTACTATTCTCACGAATACTGGTCTCGTCTACAAGATAAACCGGTTCGGTCGGATTAATAGGACCTTCCTCTTCATATACAAGAATCGGGTAAAAAGTCACATCATAATAATATGACACAGTTAATTCTTCTAGAACATTTTCATAATCCTCATCCGTAGGCACATACTCGTCTTCTTTTGGCTGATCGCCATCGCCTGGAGAAACTGTGCCATCGCCCTGAGAAACTGTCTCCTGTTCTTGACGATGCTGTTTGATCAGTTCGTTAAGCTGTTCCTTTAACTGCCCCAAAGTCATATCGGCTTTCGAATATTCATCGTTTGTTTTCGTGAAGAGAATCGTATCGTCCGAAAGCACCCCAATATTCCCCTTCACATCCGTTTTGTTCACATAATAGTACTGGCGGCCATTAAAACCATTTGAAAGATCACGATATTCTCCGTCGGCATAGAAATTCAGATCGTATCTGCCATTCAGATTCTCCGGGTTACGGACTTCCTCAAAATATCCGATCAGCTCCTTATTCGCAAAGGATACATATTTGTATCCCTCTTTGGGCGTATCGCTCTCCTGATACTCCACATAGCTTACCGGACCGGGATTATTCTCATTAAAACCCTGTTTTGCCAGATATGCATCCAGCTTACCCTTCAGCCCTTTAATATAATCTTCTCTTGCAGCAAAGGTATCATACTGTCCGAGATTTTCTTCCCAACTCTTCCACTTACCGGTCTGGGCATCTCTGGTGGAAAGAACCGGCTCGTACCCCGGAACCATATAACCTATTTCAGCCAACTGATCTGCTATGACAATATCAGGATTAGTCTCATCCCGGAGATCCGGAACGATTTCCAGAATCGTGAAGGTTCTTTTGGAAGCACTTACATCCGCTATGAGGCTTTCAATACCATACATGGTTGGTGCAGCTTCAGCTACAATGCTTGCTTTATGCATTACGTTGTATCCAACCGCTGAGGCGACCATACATACTGCAAGTGCTCCTGCCAATCCACGTGCTACTTGTTTCTTCATAATATGCTCCTCCTTCCCCGTTAATATCCTTCATAGATATCCGTCACGGACTTATTGACCTCAACCTTATTTCTAAGGGCTATATTCTGATTCACATTATACTCTGATTCTCTCTTGAAGCTTAATTTCAAGCGAACGGTGCCGGCATCCACATTGGTCAGATCCAGAGAGAAATCTTCTACATAAGAAGAAAGCAGTCCAAATTGCTTTTGATCGGAATCCGCGTGGTCATGATCAGCCTTCCATTCATGCGGATCGACCGTTAGATCCCCGTCGTATTCTATGAGATAGACCTTCTTATCCGCTTTCTCCCATATTACTTGATAATAGACATCTTTTCCGGTTCCCGCGACATCGTCCGCATATAATGTAATGATCTTGGAAGTGATTTCTGCCTCTGCGGGGATGCCGGCATCCGAAGTAATGGTACCTCGGGCAGCAGAATCAGTGACATATTCATATGTGATGCCCTTTTTGGTGTCTATGATCAGGTTCATCAACTGATTTGCTGCCAGCTGTGCCTCATACTGTAGTTCCACTTCATTGTTTCCCTTCCCATAGCTTCTGGTTGCTATGTTCAGGAAACCAAAGATTGCCGTGGACGCAATCGCAAATATGGCAATCGTTGCTACCAATTCCACTAATGTAAATCCGGCATTATCTCTCTTTAATGATTTCATCGGCATTACTCCCTATAATACTTCCCCGTTCTCGGTACGAGTTTCATCGTATATTCACGCTGACCATCCGATAACACAATTGCATTGCAATATTCTTTATCGGTACTCGACGGAATATCCACTTTTTTAAAGGCTCCGGTGCTATGTTCAAAGCCGATCACCAGATGATTAGTCTCATCAACCGTATAAGTGTCGCTTGGTGTGATATATTTTACAGTCAGTCCCTTCTTGCCTATTTTCGTAGTGACTGCTGTATCTGTCTGTGTGACATAGACCGCCCCATCTGCTCCAATAGAAATCTCCATGGAGGGACTGCCATCTCTACTCATAGCTCTTATTCGAGTCTCCTCCATATATCCCTCCAGTTCCTTATAACAGCTCTTGATATTCTGTCCGGTTATCAGAGAAAGAGAAATAAGAGATCCGCCACCTATCACAGCAATAATTGCCAAAACCACTATTATTTCAATCAGCGATAGGCCTCTTTGATCACTTGTAGAATGCTTGACCATGTCGTTCTCCTTTCTCCGTTACTGTTTGGACCAGTTCTCGTATTCAATATACTGTGCATAATTGACAAATCCTGTTTCACTGGAAACTCTGGTAGAATCCTGTGCGGAATAATCGTCCATGCCCTGGAAGAAATGGGTAAGAACGGTCTCATGAGAAGTTGGATCAACCTCAATCTGCAACACTCTGCGCAAATATTCTCTGTTTCCTGTCACCTTCACTCCGTTGTCCACAACGATATTGCCCCCGGCGACGATGGTTCCGCTAAAATCAGCTGCAACCCTGACATCACCGCTGGCCAAGATTAGGCAGACACCCACCTGATCCCCTGTATTGTCATATATAAAAGTCTTGTCAGGATCTGTGGCATTAAGATTGTCTGTAATCAAAGCATAAATGTCTTTGCCTCCGTACGTTGTTTTATATCTCGACCCGGTTTTAGTAGACGCCGTCATTCCGGAAAAAGCATACGGATCTACATAATTTGTGACTGCAGAAGCTTCCAACTGTGCTCCCCTCAGCGAATCATAATTCAGTGTCAACATAGAGCCCAATGCCCTATATTGTTTCTGATATGTCAATTCTTCGTCCGGAGATCCACTATATCCATAGGATTTTATGTCTATTTTGTTTGCATTCTGATTGCTGGACTGTACCATATTTCCTGCCAGAATCAGTCTGTTAAATTGATTACCCGTCCTCAGGGTATTCACATACCGATTCATATAGCTTTCCATGGTATCCTGATGCCCACTATAATAGTCCTGGAAATATTTTGAGGTATTCTCCGGTGTAAATTTCACGTAAAAATATGCCATAGTCTCACCGCCGGACTGGACAAACACAATCTGATAACCCGGATCGGCAGGAGTGGGATTCTGATGGTAATCCCTCAGTGTACGATTCCCCAAACCGGATATCTTCTTATCAAAATCCACAATCTTAAAATCAGGATACTTTTCTTTATTATCGGCATAATCCATAAGATTCAGATACTGTTGGGCACTCATGGGGTTCTGACCGATCAATGTTTCTCCATTATATACACCGAT
>CAJOPP010000435.1 GCA_905236365.1 uncultured Lachnospiraceae bacterium | reverse complement strand
GACTCCCCGTTCCAATCTGTATATCATCCCGAAACTGGCTGAACAGAAAAGTCAGGATGCATGGAATCATAACAATACTCGCAAATAATAAAATAAATTTTTTCATAAAAAGACCTCTCCCATTATTGTATGTGGGAGAGGTGCATTTTATAACATATTAAAAACTATTTTTCGGCTTAGCGTCCGTGCAAAACAACTGTGAATCACAACTGATTTTACTTTGACACTTTTTTCTTAGCCGGTGTTGCCTTCGGCAACTTCACTGTCACTTTTTCAAGATTCCAGATTTCCTGTGCATACTGCTCAATCGTCCGGTCAGAAGAGAACTTACCGGCACATGCTGTATTGAGCATTGCCATCTTTGCCCATCTCTTCTCATCTCTGTAGGCTTCATCTATCTTCTTATGTGCTTCGCAGTAAGAATCAAAATCCTTCAACGTAAAGTACACATCCTCTTTGATCAGCGAATCATATAAATCTCTGAACATCTCCGTATCTTCGCTGTAGAAACCATTGATCAACTGGGTCAGTACCTTACGAACGTTGGCATTGCTGTTGAAGATATCTGCCGGACAATAATTCTTATCCCTCTCATAAGCCATAACTTCCTCAGCAGATAAACCGAAAATAAATGCATTCTCTTTGCCAACTTCCTCTACGATCTCCACATTTGCTCCATCCATAGTTCCAAGGGTCGGAGCACCATTCAACATGAACTTCATGTTACCGGTACCGGAAGCCTCTCTGGAAGCAGTGGATATCTGCTCAGAAACATCTGCTGCTGCAAAGATCAGTTCTGCATTGGATACACGGTAGTTCTCAATAAATACAACCTTGATCTTGCCCTTAATGGACTCGTCATGGTTGATCACATCCGCTACAGAATTGATCAATTTTATCGTCAGTTTTGCTCTCTTATAGCCAGCCGCTGCCTTTGCACCAAAGATAAAGGTACGAGGTACAATATCTAATTCCGGATGCTCCTTGATCTCATTATACAGATACATAACATGTAAAATATTCAACAGCTGTCTCTTATACTCATGAAGTCTCTTGACCTGTACATCAAAAATAGAGCGGGGATCTACCTCTATACCATTGTATTCCTTAATATACGCTGCCAGACGAACCTTATTCTGATATTTAATATTCATAAACTCCTGCTGGCACTTCTCATCATCCACATATACTTTTAATTTTGCAAGGTGTGGAAGGTCTGTAATCCACTCATCTCCAATCTTCGATGTGATCCACTCTGCCAATAACGGATTACCGTGTAATAGGAAACGTCTCTGTGTAATACCGTTGGTCTTATTATTGAACTGCTCCGGTCTCATCTCATAAAAGTCCTTGAGTTCTCTCTTCTTCAAAATCTCCGTATGAAGCTCTGCCACACCATTGACAGAATAAGAACCTGCAATAGCAAGATGTGCCATCCTCACCTGACCATCATAAAGAATAGCCATGTTTTTGACCTTCTCCGGATTATTCGGATACTTCTCACGAATCAGATTCACATATCTGCGATCAATCTCTTCAATAATCTGATATACACGCGGTAATAATCTTGAGAACAACTCAATCGGCCACTTTTCAAGAGCCTCTGCCATAATCGTATGGTTTGTGTATGCACAGGTCCTGCATGTAATATCCCATGCATCATCCCAATCCAATCCTTCCTCATCCACCAGGATTCTCATAAGCTCCGCTACCGTAACTGTTGGGTGGGTATCATTGAGCTGGAAGGTGATCTTCTTTGGAATATCGTGCAAATCAGAGTTCTGCTCTTTGAACTTCTTAAGTGCAGTCTGAATGGAAGCAGAGATAAAGAAGTACTGCTGTCTCAAACGAAGCTCTTTACCAGCATAGTGATTATCATTCGGATAAAGAACCTCTACAATATTTCTCGCTAAATTCTGCTGCTCAACCGCCTTCTGGTACTCGCCCTTATCAAAAGAAGCCAGATTGAAATCCTGAATCGCTTCTGCATCCCAGATTCTAAGGGTATTTACAACATTATTGCCATATCCAATGACCGGCAAATCATATGGTACGGCGAGAATCGAGGAATATCCCTCTTGAACAAAATTATTCTTGCCATTCTTATATTCTACTTTAACATGACCACCGAACTTCACTTCACAGGCATATTCCGAACGACGCACTTCAAATGGATTACCGTCCTTCAACCAGTCATCCGGTTGCTCAACCTGGTAACCATCCTGAATCTCCTGCCGGAACATACCATAACGATAACGAATCCCGCATCCATATGCCGGATATCCCAACGTAGCCAGGGAGTCCAAAAAACAAGCTGCCAATCTTCCAAGACCACCATTACCAAGCGCTGCATCCGGTTCCTGATCCTCAATCGCATTCAGATCAAATCCCAATTCATCCAATGCTTCCTTCACTTCATCATAGCAGGTAAGGTTGATCAAATTATTTCCCAAAGCTCTACCCATTAAGAACTCCATAGACAGGTAATACACTGTCTTTGCATTCTGTTTCTCATATTCCTTATGCGTAGCAATCCACTTATCAATGATCGTATCTTTGATTGCATAGGATACTGCCTGAAATACCTGCTGTTCAGTTGCTTCATCAATCGTCTTACGATAAAGAGCCTTGACATTGTTAGCCACTTCTTTCTTAAAGGTCTCTTTATTAAAGTCCAGCTTTTTAGCCATGTTGTAACCTCCTTGTATAACAGATGGAACATCCACCCTTGATATTATTCTTATAATCCATTACATTTTACCAAAAATAAGCACTTTTCTCAAGTCTTATTTCTTCTTCGTACGGATTCCCTTAGAATTTACATAATAGTCACCAATCCATTGATTCTTTAGCATCTTACCACTTGATTTATCAAAGTAATAATACTTTTTATTGATTTTTCTCCAGCCGGTTAACATCTTGCCGTTGGACTTTTTGAAGTAGTATTTGTTATTCTTATAAGTCACCCATCCGGTTGTTTTCAATCCGTTGGCATTAAAGTAGTATCTGGAGCCATTGATCTCCACAATCTTTTTCTTTGCCATCACACCGGACTCTTCATCCAGATAATAGTATTTTCCATTTATCTTCTGATAACCCTTTAACATATGTCCGGTCTCGTTTTCAAAGACATAATATTTGCCACTGATCTTCTGAATACCGGTTACTACATTCTTCTTGCTATTGACATAATAGGTATCCTCTCCTAATGTGTGGAAGCCTTTTTTTAGCTGTTTTCCACTGGCATCAAAGAGATAATTGCCTTTTCCGTCATGGTACATCTGACTGCAGACAACAGTTCCGTTTCCTCTGGAAATATATTTTTTTCCATCTGCGGTAAACCGGCCGGTTACCATCTCTCCAGTAGAAGGATTTAAATAAAACCGATCGCCACTTACCGTAACAAATCCTGTTTTTTGTTTCCCATCCTGTGGATCAAAATAATACCATTTTCCATCACTCTTGACCCAACCGACAACCTTCTTTTGATCAGAATTGATATAATAGGTATCATTTCCTTCTTTCTGAAATCTTCCACTGATTACAGTTTTACTCAGCCCATAATAAGCAACAATCGCCTTTGCATCAGCCACGCCAAGACTTTCCCTCTTTGCCTTTGTCTTAAAAAATTTGGTGCAATCAGAAGCACTGGTGACATAACCATGTTCAATGATCACGCTTGGAATCTGGTTGACCACACCATTCCGGACAATGGAATAATAATCTGCCAGTTTTCCGTTGCTGTAACGATTCCCCGATCCTGACTTGCGCAGGAGCAATCCCCGGTTTGCAACACCAATACTCTTCAAATTTGATAAAACAATCTTTCCAAATTCCTGAGTCTCTTTCCGAATCTTATCATGATAACCGGAATTGTATGCTGCCAAAACATTGGCTCCTGAAGAAGAACCGGCATTGATATGCATACTTACAAGGAAATCTGCACTTAACATTCTGGCATAATTATTCCGTGCCATCAGATCATCCCCAAGACCATTTACCGAAGGACATGAACTGTCTTCTCTTGTCATGTATACCGTTACATCTCCATAAGCATCTAACGCACTCTTGCACGCCTTGGAAATATCCAATACTACAACCTCTTCTCTCAACCCATTGCCACTGGCACCTGTATGTTTTCCACAGTGACCCGGATCGATCACAACAACCTTGGAGGTTGCCGGAGATAATTCCGACAGAACAAAGTTCGGATTCACCGTTTCTTCCGTAACCGGCTGCTCTGTCGTTGACTGTTCTGACGTTGGTTGTTCGGATGTTGACTGCTCCGAAGCCGGTTGCTCTGACGTCGGCTGTCCCGAGATGGACTGCTCCGAAGTTGACGGTTCCGCCGTAGACTGTTCTGACGCTGACTGTCCCTCTGTGGACTGCTCTGACGTCGGCTGTCCAACCGTGGATTGCTCTGAGGTTGGCTGTCCTGACGTGGATTGCTCTGACGTCGGCTGTTCTGACGCTGACTGCTCCGACGTTGGTTGTCCTGACGTGGATTGCTCTGACGTCGGCTGTTCTGACGCTGACTGTCCCGCTGCGGACTGCTCCGACGTTGGTTGTCCTGACGTGGATTGCTCT
>CAJOPP010000434.1 GCA_905236365.1 uncultured Lachnospiraceae bacterium | reverse complement strand
TATCAGAGCGTCGGCTCTAAATTGAATCGTGCTTCAAACGGAAGATTTCCGTTAAATTTTTGCTATCAGTTAGTAAATGTGTTTGATGGACCGAATGACGGACTTGTTGGAGAAAAATCTTTTGAATGGGGAGAAAAATACCATTTTTTATCAACAAATGAAAAGATAGGGATTTCTCACGGGGATATAATTGACCTTAACCATGAGAATTATAAAGGATTTGACGTACGGGAGTTTTTTGTTCAGTTGGTGGCGGATTTGAAAAAAAGAGGGTATTAATTGACAAATTGGGTAGTTTGAATAGGTTAATTGTTCAGAAAAAAAGACATGAAAATTCGTGTTTTTTGTTAAAAATGACTTGAGAAAAAACTAAAAAAATATATAATAGAGTTAGGTTAAATTTATAGATTGTGGAGGGCATTATAATGTTTGGTTTTGGACAATTGATTGATATTTTAAAAAAGAATCCTAAGAAAATCGTTTTGACAGAAGGCAATGATGCACGAATTTTAGAGGCATCGTCCCGTTTGCTGGCGAGCAATTTTCTACATCCTATTCTGATTGGCGATCCGGATGAGATTTATCGGGTTGCAGAGGATAGCGGATTTAATATCAGAGGTTCTGAGATTATCAATCCAAAGACCTTTGAAGATATGGACAAGATGGTAGAAGAATTTTGTGAAATTCGAAAGAATAAAGGAGTAACACCGGCACAGGCTAAGGAGTATCTATTACAGAATAATTATTTTGGAACAATGTTGGTGAAGATGGGATATGCGGATGCATTATTAGGAGGAGCGACTTATTCTACTGCAGATACAGTAAGACCGGCACTTCAACTCATTAAGACAAAACCACAGAATTCTTTGGTATCTTCTTGTTTTATTCTGGTAAGACCATCTGCAACAGGTGATAATGAAGTTCTGGCGATGGGGGATTGCTCCATTAACATTAAGCCAAATGAGGATGAGCTTGTGGAGATAGCGGAGGAGACAATTCGATGTGCCAGAATTTTTGGTGTAGATCCGAAAGTAGCATTCTTAAGTTATTCTACAAGAGATTCAGGAAAGGGCGAAGATGTGGACAAGATGCGTAATGCAGCGAGAAAAACCAAACTTCGCTGCCCGGATGTTCCAATCGAAGGAGAGATTCAGTTTGATGCTGCTGTATCTCCGAGAGTTTCTCAGAAAAAGTGTCCGGATTCTGTCGTAGGAGGACATGCCAATACTTTTATTTTCCCGGATATCAATGCGGGCAATATCGGCTATAAGATTGCACAGAGAATGGGAAATTTCCAGGCATATGGTCCGATTCTGTTGGGATTGAATTCTCCAATCAATGATCTTTCAAGAGGCTGTACTGCTGCAGAAGTGTATTCTATGGCAATTATTACAGCAGCATTGGCATAATTTTAAGGTTGAAAAAGCCGTTATATAGAACTAATTGGTTCTGTATAACGGCTTATGAAGTAAATTCCAAGAGGAGAAGATGGATGGTTCTTTACTCGTTGCTGCTTACACCACATATACTGTTTTTAATCGCTTGAAAGCTTTTTTTACTGATGGCATGTTCCATTTTACAGGCATCTGCTGTGGCAATCTCTTCGTCTACTCCGAGGCTAATCAGCCATGAGGAGAAAAATTCGTGCCGTTCATAAATCATTTCTGCCATTTCTTTACCAGAGGTGGTCAGATAGATGTAGCCGGCATCTGTGACAGTGATATACTTCTTCTCACGTAAATTTTTCATTGCTATACTAACACTGGATTTTTTAAATCCAAGTTCTGTGGCGACATCCACGGAACGCACAACAGGAAGCTTTCTACTCAAAATCAAAATTGTTTCCAAATAATTTTCTGCAGATTCGTTTGTAGCCATATAATCCTCCCAATCTGTTTTTATAATTTAATTACTTCTAAACCGTTAATTATTATACCATATTTATTGAGAAAATAAAAGCAGATTCATTGCTAACCAGGTGGACTCTTTTGTTGCGAGGTTACAGTTCACTCGTTAGCGTACGTCTGAACAGTAACTGTTACAAGTGGCATTTGAAAAGAGTATTCGTATAAGATAACTAATAAAATGACTTTCTTGGCTATTGTCAATTTGTATAGTTGGATTGTGTAAATGTTCTATATCGAGTGTTCGATTCTGTTGGTGACAGATAGAAAATGTAGATAACAATCGAATAAATGAAATTGAAATATACAGAATGCATAATAATGATTGTTGAAAATATATAAAAAACGATTATATTATGTTTTTTTGCTTTTGAAATTATTGAAATCTAACAATAAATATAGTATAATGTGTATATAAGGTTAAGGAATCAATTGTAAAGAATTGATGAGGAAAAGAGGGATGCGATATGGGATTATTTGGTGGTAAGAAAGAAGAAAAGAATTATATAGTATTTGATCCGTACACGGAGGAAGCGATTGCAGTATGTACAACTAAGGAAGCAAAACAGATGCTCCAGATTCAGGCGAAGGCGAAGTTTGTAGAGTGCAGTTCATATGAATACTTTAAGTTCAAAGAACATAATATACTTCCGGATGATGTTGTATATAGAAAGAAGATGGAATATAAGGAGATTAAGTGATTTATTTTAACAGGCGATTTACTATTTATATAGAAAACCTCTTTTTTGGCGGATTGTGTTAGTGATAGCATGATTCGCCTCCTTCTTTTTATTGGAATTGTATGATATAATAATGGGAATCGTGTATAAATAATGGGAATGGTGGCAATATCGTAGGCAAAGCACAAAGCAATACAGATTAGAACAAGAAGGAATGAGAGGATGAGAAGATTATCAATTGGAATCCTTGCTCATGTAGATGCAGGGAAAACGACATTATCAGAAAGCATGCTTTTTAAAAGCGAAACAATAAAAAAAATGGGCAGGGTAGATAATCAGAATGCTTTTTTAGATACCGAAGAATTAGAACGTGCAAGGGGAATTACTATTTTTTCGAAACAGGCAGTTATGACATGTGGGGATACAGAGATAACGCTTTTGGATACACCGGGACATGTTGATTTTTCGGCGGAAATGGAACGAACCCTTTGGGTGATGGATTATGCAATCCTTGTGATCAGTGGATCGGATGGAGTGCAAGGGCATACTTTGACATTGTGGAGACTCCTGGAACGATATCATATTCCTGTTTTTTTGTTTATCAATAAGATGGATCAGCCGGAAGCAGATCGGGAGCAACGTATGCGGGAACTGAAAAAAGAGTTTGGAGAAGAATGTATTTGTTTTGAAGACACAGATTCGGAATTGTTTATGGAACAGGTGGCAGTATGTGATGAAGGTTTGCTGGAAAAATATTTAGATGGAAGTCCTGTGACAAAGGATAGTATAAAAGATTTGGTTGCGAAGAGAAAAATATTTCCTTGCTATTTTGGTTCTGCATTGAAGTTGGAGGGCATTGATAAATTTTTAGAAGGATTATTGGATTATACATTGCAACCGGAAAGTGGCAGGGAGTTTGGAGCGAAAGTTTTTAAAGTTGCAAGGGATCATCAGGGAAATAGACTTACTTATGTAAAAATAACAGGGGGGAGTCTGAAGGTAAGAGATAGCATATGCGGTGGCAGGTACAGACGTGAGAAGGAGCAGAGGATTTTTTTAAATGAAGCGGGAAAAGAT
>CAJOPP010000433.1 GCA_905236365.1 uncultured Lachnospiraceae bacterium | reverse complement strand
CTGATATCCGTGGGCTGTCCGAACTCTCTTTTAGTTCCGATATTGGTGACCAGCACCAAGGTGCTCTTTCCTCCTCGTCAAAACCGTTTAATTGGAACGGTCAGCTGCATTAACAATCCCTTCTCATCGGCCTGCGGATTTGCCGGAATGGTTTCACTCTGTCCATGAGCATGCATTGCTCCTGTTAAAGCCAGACAAATAGCATCGATCAAATCATCCTGTCCACATCCAAGTTTTTTCGCCTTATCATACATGCCATATAAGTCCCTTTTGTCCAGATACTCTGACAGTATCCGGACTCTTTCAGACGGACCAGGTTCTTCCTTTTTCCTGCTCAACAGAACAGATCCGTTCATTCTTGCAAAATCTACCTCAGGATGACTCTCCAAAATTCTATTTCTATATTCCGGATGATTGTTCAGAAATTCATCCAATTCCCGAAGCTTGGGAATAATGGCCAAGGACTGATTGGAAAGACTCTTGTCTAGAGTCTGGCGATTTGCTTCTTTTTGATCTTCTTCTCCCTCTGCATATACTGCATCTCTCGACGGGATCGGGAACACAGAAGATGCTCTGACACCAAGTTCCTTCCTTGCATCATTATCCGGTCGCACCTGATCCTTACAGTTTTGCAATCCAATAGCCATATCAATCAGGAAGGCATCAAATAGCGGATAGTCTTCTACCAGGCTGGCTATTGATGGATATACTTTCAGTCGTAATTCGCCATGATCCAGAACAGCCGCTGCCCAACCGCTTTTGCATCCGTCCACTCCAATGTATAAACCGTCCTGTGTAAAATTCTTCTCTGGGATGGGATACATCCGGGCAATATTCATTATGTGAGCGATATTCTGCTCACCCGCAAAACGATCCTTATCTGTGAAGTCTTCACTAAGCGGCAGCCAAAATAATGGGTTCTTCTCTTCCTGAAGATGGACATCATCATCCAGCTTACCAACATATAGCTCAAGATCAAAATCCTGATAATAATATCGAATATTCATCAGGCGATACAGGCGGATATGTTGTCTGGTAATTCCTGTCTCTTCCTGTAATTCTCGATATGCCGCTTCATTCGATGCCTCTCCAGGTTCGACCTTACCACCGACAAAATTATATAGCCCCTTATAAGGATCATTGCAGCGCTTACAAAATAGCGCAGCATCCTTTTTTTCATTGAAAACAATAATACAATTGTATGTTTTATGCACAGCAATCGTCATCTCCTTGGAATATGTTTTTACTCAAAAGAAGTGAGTTCTTCTTTGATGTTTTCTGCCGTTTTCTGTAAGGAATCCAGTTCCTGCCGAACCTCTTCATTCAATCTCAATTGATCTATGACCGAAGAATCTTCCAACTGCAAATGCCTTTCCAGAAATGCACCCGGACACTTAAACTTTTTTAATCCTTCTGTTTCAAAGTCTACGATTACCCTTGCCTCTTCTATCTGTTTCACATGACCGGCCCCGAACTTTTTATGATACACTTTAAGTCCTACATATTCCGGCTGCCGTATCAGTGCAGCTTTCTCTGCAATCTCTTTTTCAAGTGCCGCCAGCTTTTCTTCCAATTCATCGATTTTCTGCTGCTTCATCGCCTCTGCGTATTCTTCCAGCGCTTCCTTCCTTACATCATCATAGCCCCAGAAGCAGTAGAGCACATCAAATGTCAGGATGTGTAGCTCCTTATCAACGTCCGGTTCTCCGTTTTCAAACCGCTGCCTATGGATACGAAGGAGCTCTACATGGTCTTTGACAACCTCATGGATCTCGTCGCACATCCGGTAATACTTACGCAGGGAAAAACGCTGCCCTGATTCCCAGTCTGTGTATCCTATATAAGATGCCCAACTGTTTGCGGGTGCCGGTTTATAACGGTAATTGTGATCCGGATCCCAAAGGTTCAGATAGGTAAGCACTCCTTCTTTGGTCTGCAGATAAATAGATGAATTCGGATAGAGCTCGGTCAGCCTCTCGTTGATGTAGTCCATAAACGAAAAAATATGATTCCATTTCGTTTCCTCATCAACCGGCTCTTCCTGAAACAGATTTCTAAATGCTTCCCGGACACCTTCCACTTCAGACGGATGCTT
>CAJOPP010000432.1 GCA_905236365.1 uncultured Lachnospiraceae bacterium | reverse complement strand
GGTTGTAATAAGATCACAATACCGGATGAAACAAGGATTGACAGCCATCCATCCGCAGTTTTTCTATCAATATCCACATCCTTTGCAATATCAGCCACATTCAATTCCTGACTGGTTCGTGCTGCCACACAGGATATAAACTTTATAAATTTCCCCTCATCCTTCACTGTGATCAGATCTCTGATATCCCGTTCCAGATAGGTCTGCATATAAGAACCATAAAAATCTTCCGGTGACAATTCCGGATCCGTAATCATGCGCGGCATTCCACCACGAAGAATTTTGTCAAAAATATCAGATATGGAATCTTCTGATGAAAACTGTACTATATCGTCCGGCAAAAAAGGCTTTGTATCCCGCCCTTCCATTTCAGCCCGTGCCATTGAATACATAGATAAAATTCCAACGCGTCCGGCTAATGACTCACTCACCCGGTTCATCATATGAAACATCTGTGAACCGATCAAAAAATACCTTTCTTTTTCCCCGGACTCATCAATCTTTATTTTAATAAAGGGCAGCAATTCCGGCGCATACTGAATCTCGTCTATGATTAACGGAGCCTTATACTGTTGCAAAAACAATTCCGGATCTTCCTTCGCCAGTTGACGAACCCTCGGATAATCCAGCGTGACATATTGGATTTCTTTATTTCCCTCCATAAAATGCTTTAGCAATGTTGTTTTTCCCACTTGTCTTGCGCCGCATACCATTACAACAGGAAAATGTTTTGATAAATAATGCACTTTATTTTCGATTGTTCTGTGAATATACATACTACGCCTCCATACCGAACGAGATTTTTATACAAATAAGGTTTCACATTCCCTATTTGTATAATATCAGATTTGTTATGAAAAAACAATTTTTATTTGACTATATAATGCTCTGCGATCTCCGGTGCCCGGTATTTATCGGCATATGGGAATCGTTCTGCCTGTTCGCTGCTGATTGCAAACATTCTCTTTTCCGTACGTTTTCTTTTTCTCAAAGTTTCTGTATGTCTCTCCTGTTCTGCTCCTGTCGTTTCTGCATCTCCAAAATACAATTTCTCCTTTGTACCATTGGTAAACTCACTGATAGCATTTATAAACTGCTGTCCGTATTTGGCATACTTATTCTCACCCACTCCGGATACCGCAAGCATATCCTCTTTTGTAAGTGGTACCATAGTACACATACTAACTAAAGTCTTATCACTGAACACAATATAGGGCGGAACATTTTCTTTCCGGGCAATCTCCATGCGAAGGGTTCGGAGAACATCAAACAATTCAAATCCTCTGGGATTGAGATCCACAGAAGAAACACCCCTCTTATCTTTCCTTGTACGTTCTTCCGACTGTGGACGATTCTTAGGGATTCGAAGAACAACTTTGTCCTCTCCGTCCATAAGAAGATGTGTCCGTTTTGTCAGCCGCAGAAGCCCATACTTGTCATCCGTCTGTCTGAGATATTCATTTACCACCATCCATGAAATGATCTGCTTAATCTCCACTTCACTTAATTGTTTTAATGCACCATATGTATCGTACTCCATACAACCATATTCCTGCAATTTCCCGCGTTTTGATCCTGCTAAAGTTCCCGCGATCACATTCACTCCATACCGTTCCCTCGCTTCTTTTATACAAAGAATAACCTGTTTTGCCTCCTCAGTCCGGTCAAATTCATCATATTCCATCAGACAGGTAGAACAATTCCCGCAAGGCTTACTTTCAGTCTCTCCAAAATACCGTAGAATGTAACTTCGCAGACAACCGGTCGTCACAGAGTAATTTGTCATGGTGCGAAGCCGCATAGAATCTCTCTCTCTGATGGATTCGATATCCTCCCTGTTCATATCAGGGTCAAACTCCTTGCTCTCTAACAGATACCGGTTGATCATCACATCCTGAGCAGAATAGAACAGAATACATTCTGCCGGTTCTCCGTCACGACCTGCTCTCCCCGCTTCCTGATAATAATTCTCCATGCTCTGTGGCATATTGTAATGAAGTACATACCTGACATTGGATTTATCAATCCCCATTCCAAAGGCATTGGTCGCAACAATAACCGGCTTTCTGTCATAGATAAAATCATCCTGATTCTCTTTCCGTTCCCTGTCGCTTAAACCGGCATGGTATCTGGTCACACTTACCCCTTGGGACTCCAGCTTTTCATACAACATATCCACATTTTTCCTCGTGGCACAGTAAATGATTCCGCTGTCGGAAGGATGTTCTTCCAAATAGCGTATAACCTGCTCCGTCTTCTTTCCGGATGTCTCTACTCCAAAGTAAAGATTCTGCCGGTCAAACCCTGTTACCAGCACCTTCGGTTCCTTCAAGCCAAGCACACAGAGAATATCGTTCTTCACTTCCTCTGTCGCCGTAGCAGTGAATGCACTGACTATCGGCCGGACAGATAGTTCTTTTATAAACTGCACGATTTTAAGATAACTGGGGCGAAAATCCTGTCCCCACTGAGAGATACAATG
>CAJOPP010000431.1 GCA_905236365.1 uncultured Lachnospiraceae bacterium | reverse complement strand
TTCTTCTTCAACTCGAGAATGACATCCAGACCATCTGCCGAAATATGCCTCAGGTCTGTGGCATCAAACACGATGCTTTTGATCTCATCATCCAATTGCGTCCGAATCGTTTCCAAAAGCCCGTCAGCATTTCTTTTATCAAGTGACGAAGATAACACGATCTTCAAAACGGAACCTTCCTTTTTTACAATACAGCTACCCCTATCTGACATAAAAACACCTTTCCCATCTCCGCATCTACAGTTTTATCCGGTTAATCTGTAAAAACCGATTGGTCAATTGCAACACTCCAACACTTCCAATTATACCATACCTAATTCACAAGCACAGCATCTAATCTCGTTTATTTTGTTTTTATTTTGTTTTAAAAATTTCTTGTTTCAAAGTATAAGTATTTGATGTAGAATATGTCATAAGGAATCCTTTCTCTTTTTGTTTAGTGGATTATTGTTGTGGTGACTTTATTTTACATCAAAAAGGAAAGCTGCGTAGCTGCGATTTTGCGAATGATGCCGGATGGAGCGCGCTATTAATTTTAACAACTATGGAGAAAATGAAAATGCAAGAGACAGGGAAAAAAATATACAGAAAAGTACTGATCGGAATAGAAATCTTTATGATTGGTTTTCTTCATCTCTATAAGATTGTACAAATTCCCACAGGTCTTCATATAGATGAAATATCTACAGCGTATGATGCATTTTGCCTGATGAATTATGGAACGGATCGACATATGACTCGCTTTCCGGTCTATTTTTTAAATCATGGAGATGGTCAGAATGCCCTGGCGACATATCTGACCTTATTTATGTACACTATTTGGGGGCATTCTTCAGTATTAGCGCTTCGAATGGTGATCGTATGCGCATCTTTTTTGGGAGCCATATTCGGATTTTTATTCTGCAGGAAGAAATGGGAAAACAGAAATGTAGATCTTCTTTTTTTGGCATTATATGCCATTTTGCCTATATTTATCGCAATGCAGAGATTTGTGTTGGAAAGCCAGCTTTTGATGGCATTATCCATCATGATCTGTTATGCAGCTGCAAAAGCCTTGGAAAGTGACAAACTGCGGTGGTATCTGATCACCGGTATTTTGTGCGCTGTATCCTTATACGCATACGCTATGGCATTTGTGATTCTTCCGGTCTTTTTGCTGGTGATGTTTGTTTATGCGATTCGTTTCAAGAAAATAAATTGGAAAAAAGTCTTTAGCCTGGTCATTCCCTTTGGCATCATTGCATTACCCATAGCTTGTATGCATGTGGTAAATCTGTTTGACTTGAACGAATTTATGCTGGGACCCTTTACCATTAATAAACTATATAATTATCGCTCGGGTGATTTGACCTTATCCCATATTCCGTTAGCATTGGCCAGAGGTCTTAGGTCTGCTTTATTTTATGACTATACGAATTTTAATGCGGGAAAGCCCTTCGGAACAATGTATTATCTGTCGATTCCCTTTATCTTCTTGGGATTTTGGGGGAACCTAAAAGAGAGTTTTGCAAGCTGGAAAGAAAAAAAGCCGGATGCGTCTGTTGCCATCACGGCATGGACTTTAGGATGCATTGTTATGATAGGACTTCTCGGAACAGATGCACGGCCCAATACCACCAGAATTAACGAGGTTTACATAGTGCAGTTGTATTTTTTGGTGCAGGGAATTGTTATGATCTGGGATTTCCTGAATGACCGACGTAAGCTGCGCATGATTCTGGCTTCTGTGCTGACATTATCGTATTTGGGGTTGTTTTGGGGATACATTCACTATTATTTTACTGACTATGCGAAAACGGCGCTTTTGGATTTTTATCCCACATATGAGGATGCTGCTGAATTTTTCAATACTCCGGAAGGAGAAAGAGCTCTGGAGAGACCTTTGTGTGTGTTAAATCGTTTTGACTGGGATGTTTATGCCAGATACAGCTTTAAACTCTCCCCCACAGAACCTTTGGTGCCGGTGGAAAACGGTTTTTATCAGTTGGGAAAATATCGAATGGGAACATACCCGGAGAACATTACACTTAAGGTGAATTATATCATTCCTTATTCGGATCCTTCCTCACCGGGGATTTTGGAAAGTTTGGGTTTTGAGCCGAATCTGCTTCAACAGTGTATACTTTATCTCACGCCGTTGGAGAAGTTTGAATATCATGCGGTTCAAGACGGAGTACAGGAAATGGAAATCTTGGATCTTGATGGAGAGTGCTTGAGGATCAGCGGATGGGCAGTCGATCCTGATGAGTGGGAAGCCTATCAGCAGATCTTCCTTGAAACAGATAGCGAGCAGTACAAAATGGATATGTTGGAGAGAAATGATGTGGCTGAAATGTTCGGCATGGAAAATGGAAAAAATATTGGCTTTACGATGGAGGCTCCGGCAGATCTTTTTGTAAATATACAGTATGTCCGGATTGTTGGGATAAAGAATACAGGAGAAAGCACGGATATTTGTTCATGGCAAAGATTTTAAAGATGATACCTTCTTTCGCATAAGAGAGTATTTATCCATTGCGTCATTTGAAATCCTCCGGGGTACCTCAAGGGGTACCTCAAAACGATTCATTTCCTTTCCGGAAGCCACGTATCCTCGCCAAAGATTTCTACCATTATGCATCATGATCAATTCTGCTGCGGTAATACAAAATCAGTCATTTTTCAAAAGATCATCAATAGCATCTTGATTAACTTACATGATCTTTTTATAATGGACCAAATCATAGGGATAATATGATACATCTTTTAGAGCAGTATCACCCAGCTCAAGTATCTTTGCAATAGCCCCCGCATCAAAGCTCCAATATCCATAGTAAAGATCTCTATCAGACTTATGCATCACTATCGCTTACAGCTATGTATTGCCAATAATAAGACCCACAAGGGCAACCAAAAGAATACAAAATTGGATCAAATCCGCATATGTAACCATTGGCATCGCCCTCCTTTCTTTCGTCCGGAGGGAGAGCCCC